>JAUVBS010000092.1 GCA_030591105.1 bacterium
GGCGGCGGCAGAGTGGGCCAGCGGCGATCGCGACACTCTCGGCCAACGCGATTTGCAGTTAAGGACCGACGGCGGCTACTGGGGAGCGTCGGGCCCGCCGACGGCTTCACCGGCTGAGTCGGCGGCTCGCGGGACCGCGCCTCGGGATACCGTTTTCGGCGACCTGCCGACTCCGCTCTGGGAGACCGTGGTGTTGGTGCCGTACTACATCATCGGCATCCCCTTCCGGATCCTGGATTTCGGTATCCGCAAATCGGCGCAGGGTCTGGCCGATCTGGGTCTCTTCAAACCGGTCGATCCGGTGCGCAGGGGCTTGCCCGGGCCGGTTGGCACGTCCTGGCTGCCGAGCTTTTCCGTCGGCGACACGCGCGGGACCGCCATCGGTATCAATCTGTTCCACGACCACTTTTTCGGCGGGGACAACCGTTTGCAGATCAAAGCATCGACGTCGACGTTTCGTGCGAATCGTCTGAGTATCGGTACCGAGTTCGGTACCTGGCGGCCGGTCTTCTGGCAAGCGGGTGTCGGTTTCGATCGCAATCCCGGTACCAGGTACTACGGTATCGGACCCGATTCGCATCCGGACGATCGCTCCCGGTACGAACGCACCGTCCAGTGGGCTGGTGCAAATGTAGGGACCCGCAACGTCGCCGACTATCTGATCATCACGCGGGCGGTCTTCACGTCGATTCGTGCCGACGATTCGCAGTACGATCAAGGCGTACCGCTCGCGGAAATTCATGCCGGCGATCTGCCACCGGGTTACGGCCATGCGTCCAACGGCTGGAACCTCGGTATCTACGCCGAACGTGAGACGACCCTGGAAACCGGCCGCCCCGGCCTCGGTAGCCGGGTCGGGTTCGGGGTCGATCTGTTCCTGGCGAGCGACCGAAGCCGGACCCGCTTCTGGTCGTTGCGTGCGGAAGCGGAGAAATTCTTTCGACTCGGACATCCGCGGCGGACCGTGGCGGTGCGCGGATTTTTCACCAAGTTACACAATCTACGGGATCAGCCACTGCCGTTTCAACGTCTGGTGGGTAACCACCGCCCCGACGAATTCCGCGGCTTCGGGACGTACCGTTTCATCGACGAAGGGATCCTCGGTGTGAACGTCGAGTACCGCTGGCCGGTCTGGGCGGTCAATGAGCCGGATCGTCTCGGCATCGACAGCTATCTGTTCACCGATGTCGGACAGGTCTTTGCCCGTTACCATCAACTGGCCCTCGACCGGCTGGTCTGGTCGTACGGTATCGGACTGCGGCTGATCGGTGGCAATCGTGGTTTCGTCGCGCGTGCGGAGGTCGGTTTCAGCGAGGAGCGGACGATTTTCCGGCTCAAGTTCAGCCAGGATTTCCAATTCGCGAAGAAAGGTCTGTACCATGGCAAGGTTCCGCTGCCGTCCTGGTAGCGCAGTGGTTGTGGCGATGCGTGTCGGCTGCACGATCGTCCCGTTGGCGCTGATGTTGATGGGAACGGTGGCCGTGGCCCGGCCGCCGCTGCGCGATGCACCGGTGGTGTGGGACGCCGGCGACACGCAACCGATCGCCGTACCGGAGTACTTCGAACCGAAGTTCACCGAGTACACCGTCGAGGCTTCCCTATCGCGCCCCTTCGCGCGTTTGATGAATCCAGGGCGCTGGCTGCGCGGTCTGTTCAGCGACCAGAGCGTTCCAGACGCGGCTAACGTCAACAGTCTGGACGAAGTGCCCGGCGGTGCCTGGTTCACCAACCGGATCGGCCTGTACCCGCTGACCAATGCCGAATTGGCCGCCGGCAACGGAGCGGCCGGGCCGGATACGAGCGCGCCGTGGGTGGTCATCGGCGCCAAGAGCGGCGGTGTGGCCACCGGTTTTCGCATCCGCGATGCGTGCGGTGATGTCTACCTGATCAAGTTCGACCCGCCCGACTATCCCGGCACGACGATCCATGCCGGTGTGGTGGCCAATCTGATCTTCTACGCCTGTGGTTATCACGTTCCCGAGGACCAAGTAGTCGCCTTCACGCGCGATCAGGTCATCGCCGCACCGGAAGCGCAGATCAAAGACAGCGACGGGTCGAAGGTCGTGTTGGACGGGCGGCGGCTCGACGCGTTCCTGGCGGCGACCGGCGTGGTCTACGACGGCCGTTATCACGCCCTGGCCAGCAAATTTTTGCCTGGCAAACCTCTCGGTCCGTTCGATTATCTGGGCCGCCGCCAAGACGATCCCAACGACACCGTACGCCACGAGAATCGGCGCGAGCTGCGCGGTCTACGGATGATCGCCGCCTGGCTCAATCACTTCGATACCAAGGCCCAGAACAGCCTCGACATGTACGTGGGTGAGCCGGGCGAGGGGTACGTACGCCACTCTCTGATCGATTTCGCGAGCACGCTCGGTGCTCAAGCCGGCAACTACATGTACAAGTTCGGTTACGAATACTCGTTCGACCCGGGCGCCGATTTGGGCCGACTGTTCACGCTCGGGGCCAACATACCGATCTGGGAGGATCTCGAGCGAGCGCCGGGGTTGCCGGAGGTCGGATACTGGGACGCCGAACACTTCCAGCCCCTGAAATGGAAGCCGGCGATACCCAACAGCGCGTTCGCGAACATGACGCCGCGAGACGGCTACTGGGCGGCGAAGATCATCTCGGCGTTCACGGACGAAGGATTACAGGCGATCGCGGCCGCGGGCCGCTACCGCGATCCCGCGGCGGCGGAGTACATCGCCCAGGTGCTGGCAGAGCGGCGCGACCTCACCGCGCGCTACTGGTTCGACCGCGTCGCGCCGTTGGATTTCTTTGCGGCGAACGACAGCAGTGTCGTCGGCCACGACCTGGGGGTCGAACGGGGATATTACGGCGCGGCGCAGACGAAATACCGGGTAAGGGTCGCGGCGGTCACTGCCGATCGCGACGCGAGGAGCTGGAGTGACTGGGAACCGTTGGACTCACTGGATCTCCGGTTCGACAGCGGTCCGGCCGCGGCTGCCGTGCGAGATACCGCGGCGTCGCACCCGTTTCTGGCCCTCGATTTCCAGGTTTCGCGTGGAGACGGCTGGAGCAGTTCGACGATCGTCTACCTCGCGGTCACCAGCGGCCGTATCGTGGCTCTCGACCGGTGATGCAGGTGATCGACGAACGGCCGCCCGCGTAGACTCGTCAGCGATGAGCTCTATTCCTGTCGGATCACGATCAGCCCCGCATTGGGCTGCAGCGCCGCGTTCAAAACGCTGCGGAAAGAGTCGTACCGATCCGGTTCGATGCGGCCCGGCGTGATCTCCAGGATGCGGGTCAGCACGACCCGCGCGGTGTCGGGGTGGATCTCTAGCTGATAGCGAGCATGGTCACTGCTCAGATCGAGCTGAGCAGGTGCGTAATCGAGAGTCTGGCCCTCTGGTAGTGTAATACTCAGCCGCAATTCTTCCCGACAAGTCTCGCCGCTGAACAACGGTGTTGCGCGCGTTCGTTGCGCGCTGTCAAAGGCGTGGGGCAGGCGGTCGGTGACGGCGACCGGAGGTGACGGTAGGCCGTAGAACAGCAATCCGTCTTCGGTATCAGCGAGGGCCGAGCCGCGTGCGTGGATCCGCACCCGAATGCCGAACGGACCGATCTGGTCGGTCCGCAGGTCGGTGACTTCGCTTTCGTGAAGGACCGTCTTGGCGACAGCTTCGGCCACCTGTTCGGCGTCTTGCGTATTGGGCCACAGGACACCGTCGGCGGACAGATCGATGACGGCAGTCAAACCTCCGTCGGTCGTCTCATCGGGCCGGATGTCGATGGCCAGGACCGACTCGCCGCGTCGGTTCGCGACTCGATAAGTACGCAAGCCGTTCGGCTGGCTCTCGAGGAACAAGCCGTGGCGGCCGCCGAGGTCGCAGCGGCCGGGCCAGATGTCGCTCCGCAACGGATCGAGCCAGTAGTTGTCGCCGGCTACGGCAACGACGATCCTCACCCGGTCGAAAGAGACCGCCGCGGGTACCGAGTCGACGAAGCTTGCATAGGTGGTAAAGAAGCCGAGTTCCGGTTGCAGGCCTGCTTCGGTGAGCAGGGTTACGGCCAGCACACCCTTCTCCCAGGCGGTGCCGCAGGCGGAAGCGTATACCTCGCCGGCCGGGCGCGGTCGGCGAGACCACGGGCCCGTCGGCAGGTTCACCGTGCGCACGCCGTCGGCGACCAGGGCCGCGATCCGTCGCACGCCGTCCAACGGCGTCAGCGCGGCCGGCTCGGTAGCCGCCGGCGTCTCGATCAGCCAGGCGGACAGGATCGAATCTGTCCGCGCGGCCTCTTGCGTCGCCCGTTGCCAGGCACCAGCCACCGCGACCCAGTCGTCGGCTGTCGAGTACAGCACATGCGGCAGGTAATCGCCGCGATGGGCCGCATTGCCCTCGGTCGGCACACGGGGTACGTCGCTTGCCTCCCAGCGCTGCCGCGTTTGCCCGGCGTCGCTGACGGCCGGGTGCGCGACGATTGCGATGGCATGTCCGTTGGGCACCGCAGTGACCAGCGGTTGCGCCGACACCGTCACGATTTCCTCATACAGGATCGGGTCGGGTCCCTGGAGGAACTCCATACCCGAAGGCGGTAGTGGCGGTGGCCGCTGGTCGGTGATCGTGTAGACGAGTTCGACCACGCAGCCGATCTCGGTGCCGACGTGACTGATCACCATTTCGCGCACATCGATGAACGCGGCCGTACGCGCCACCGCAGTGGGGGTGACTTCGTTCAGACCGCGAGCCGGTGTCGTCACCACGGTGCCGTCGCGCATTACGGTGCGGCAGGTTGCGACGTCGAGCTCTTGCCGGCTGGAGTCCCACACCACGCGGACATCGCTGCGACTGCGCACTGCCCAGTGGGTCAACAGTTTGCGTACAGTGTGCAGGCGTCTGGTCACGCGCCCGTCGGCGTCGATCTCGATGGTGATGCCACGGTGCAGGATGATCACATCGGCGTCGGGATAGTCGTTGGATGCAGGAGCGGCTGCGGCCAGGGTTACCGCCACCGCGGGTGTCGGCACCGGCTCCCAGCCGTTGGCCGCCGTCGCCGCTGCGGCAAGTGACGTAACAGCGGCGAAGGTCGCCAGGCTCAGGACGACGGCCGTCGGGACCGTAGCAACGAGGCCGATCGTCACGGCTCTGGCGAGAGCGAAGCAGCGCCGGCGGATCAGTGTCGGGCCTATCATGGTTCATACCCCTTTCCGCGTGGCTACGAAACGGATGGTGCCCAACTCCTCGACCTGGCGGACCGTGGCCTGGAACACCGGCCAGTGGTCCACGGTGATGGTCCGACCTTCGATGCGGACGTCCCCGTGCAGTCTCAGCTTACGACCGTCCGGTTCGGCGGTCAGCCGGCACGACGCGAAGCCGTCTGGCTCGTCGACTGCCCACACTCCGGTCCCGACTTGCGCTCGGTATCCTTTCGCGACGCGGATCTCCTCGTCGATCTTGACCTGTTGGGGGAACCAGATCAGCGCGGGGGTGGATCGCTCCTCTGGCAGGTCGCGAGCGGCGAAGCGGAACAGGCCGCTGTAATTCGCCATGATCAATTGCGGTGTGATCGGTGCCCAGGTGACCGTCGTCTCGCCGACGCTACCGTAACCCGGCAACCGGAAGTCGAGACGCAGTCTGAGTGGCCTCGAGAAATCCGCTGGATCGTCATATTGCGCGTCGAGTAGTTCGGCACCCGGCGAGAGCGAGGCTAGCCAGTGGGCGAGCCGACGGTGTGCTTCCGGGCGTGGTACGTTGCCGAGGTTGCGCCGCAGGCGGGTCTCGGGATAGCCGTAGGCCGCCAACTCGAGGTGGCCGTCGAGGGCGCCGTCGTCGGCGATGGTTCCGCTTACCTTCAGCGACACGCGGTTCTCTTCCGGCGAGAACGCGACGGTAATTTCTAGATCTTCGCCCTCCGGCGTGCCGATCACGTAGTGCTGCTCACCCTCGGCGAGTGACCAGTCGTAGCGTGAGAACGGGATCCAGGTCGGGTCGATCATCCTGAAGCTGCCGTCGGCCAGGCGCACCGCGCCGACACAATGATTGAACTGGTCGGCCGGAATCGCCTCGACCCGCGCGCCGGCCATGGTCATGGCGGGGTAGACCTCGAGGCCCGCCGCGCGCAGCATGGTGATGGACATACCGGCGATATCCTTGCAGACGCCGCTGCGTTCGGTGTAGATCATCTCGCCCGGATGCAGCGTGTAGCCTTCGCCGGCTCCCATGTTCAGACCGCAGTAGCGGATTTCCTGCGCGACCCAATGGTTGATCGCTGCGATCTTCTCGTCGACGCTGTCGGCACCGCGCGTCAACTCGTCCACCTGGGCGGTGATCTCGGGCGTCGTGGCGAACTGTTTCGCGTTGGCCTGATAGAACCAGCGCGACTTCTCACCCCAATCCTGCACCGTGGCCATCACCACCTTCGGGACGTAGTCCGACGTCCGGGGGCTGCGCCATTCGCGCGGTGCGGGTGGTAGGTCACCCCGCCAGAAGCGATAGGTGAAGTGAGTCGCATCGAAAGTGACCGAGCTGAAGACCTCGCCGTTGTACACCGCGAACTGGAGCGGCTTGTCGCGCGGCGTCCGTACGGTGTAGGTTTGCTCGACGATGGGCAACGGCCCCTGAAACAGGACGACGTCGTAGAAGTGGCCGCGCATGGGCGGTATGTAACGATCGTCGTCTGCTTGGTCGCCGGTCGTCGTTCGGCCGGCAGCGGGTGCCTGCTCAGCGCCGAGGTAGGCGATCTGGAAACCCTTGCGGTAGGTCTCGATCTCCACCGCGTCACCGATCCTCAGACGCGGCAGCGCCAATAGTCGCATCCGCACACCCCAGTATATCGACCTCGCGGGTGCAATCACGTCGGCCGCAGCGCCCGGATCGACCGGCTCGATCGTGCCGCCAACTCGGTGGATCACGACCCGTCGGATCTCGAGATCTTGGGTGGCGGGGTCGTAATCGAAGCGCTGGTGGCCTTGGTCGCGTCCACCGGCGTCGGTCCGGATCTTGATCACGCGGTGCTGGACGACGTGACTCAGACCAGATTCCTCGACCTCGGTCTCGGTGCGATCGAGCACGATGACCGCGGTGGCGTCTGGGTGATCTTCGGCGTTGCCCGCTGCGGCAATCAATGCGGTCAGATCTTCGTCGGGGTCTGGTTCGGCGCAGGCATCGCCGGACGTCAGCGGTATGAGCAGTAGCGCTATTGCTGAGAGCAGAAAAGACAATCGTGCAGGATGACGACCGATCTTCATGATTCCTCCCGGACTGCTGGGCAGTACAGCATAAATACGATCCGCCGACCCGAGCGGTCGGTCCGCGCAGCCGATCCGCGCGGCAGTATGCCACATCTGGACGGGATCTGGCTGCGAAATTGTGTCGACGCGGCTTTGCCGTGAGGGGGCCGTGGGGGGGCGAGTAATAAAACGTTGGCCAGGGGGGGGTCGCCCCCCCCAACAGTGGGGGGGCACACCGCACAAACGCGCCATAGCCCACCCGGCGAACGAGCCGCC
>JAUVBS010000225.1 GCA_030591105.1 bacterium
GATCATCACAATGCGTTTCATGACCCGTTAAAAATAGATCAGAGCATGGAGTTCGGCAAACTCTGAAACCCTGCAATTCACCCCGCGGTGCACACCGGCAGCCAGGTTTGTTGGCAAAACGGTTGATTTGCGCCGTCGATTATGGGATCATTCTGACATCGCTCAATCATTGATGCTGCACCGAGGTGGCGCGTTTACCGGCCAGGGAGGGCCCGAACCGGGAGGTCGCAAGGTGCGTCTACTAGGTATCCTATTCGTGGCCGTCATCACGATCGGCATCACGACCGGTATCACGACCGGCACGGCCACCGGCGAGACCATCGTCGTCTCTCCGGACGGACCACTCACGATCCAGGCAGCCATCTATTTGACGTGGGACGGCGACATCGTCGAGCTGACGGACGGTATCTATACCGGAGATGGCAACCGGGACCTCACATTTTTCGGCAGAGCTATCACCGTCCGCTCGCAGAGCGGCGACCCCACGTCTTGTATCATCGACTGCGAGGGCAGCGACGCAGAGAACCACCGTGGATTCATCTTCGAAAACGTCGAAGGTCTCGACTCGGTGGTCGAGGGCTTGACCATCACCGGCGGCTATGACGACTGGTCCGGCGGGATCTACTGCGCGGCGGGCTATCCGACCATCCGCAACTGCCGATTCATCGGGAACACCGGCTCCGAGGGGGGCGGGTTGTGTGTCAAGGGCCCCGCCGAGATCAGCGGTTGCTGGTTCGAAGGCAACCACTCCACCGGTTGCGGCGGCGGCGTATCGGCCTGCTGCATGTTCGGGCCCACGGCAACCTTTATCGAGTGTACCTTTGTCGCCAACACCGCCGGAATGTACGGCGGCGCCTTCCGGTGCTGAGAGGCGAATGCGGCACTGGTCCAGTGCACATTCCACGGCAACACGGCGTACTTGGGCGGGAACATCTCGAGTGACTGCGGCAGCCATATCACCGTGACCAATTGCATCGTGACCGGCTGTCTCGACGGCGAGGGGCTCTACGTCGACAGTGGCAGCAGTGCGGTCATCACCTGCAGTGACATCTTCGGCAACGCGGGTGGCGACTGGGTCGGTCCCATTGCAGGCCAGCTCGGCCAAGATGGCAACATCTGCGACGACCCCCTCTACTGCGACCCGACTGCGCACGACTTCACGCTGGCCGAGAACTCGCCCTGTGCGGCGAGCAGCAATCCCGACTGCGGCCTGATGGGCGCCCATCCCGTCGGGTGCGCCGGTCCGGTCGGAGTCGGCGACGAGTTGATTCCTGAGGGGCGGGTCGTCTTGTCGCAGAACTTCCCCAATCCATTCAACCCGGCGACTACCATCGTCTACTACCTGCCGCGCGCGGTGCGGGTCGAGCTGCGTGTCTTCGACATCGCCGGTCGGCTGGTCGCGGTACTGCGAGACGGCAGCGAAGAACCAGCCGGACGGCACGAGGTCGTCTGGACGGGCCGCGACGAGAACGGTCAACAGGTGCCAACGGGTATGTACTTCTATCGACTGGACACAGACGGTCGATCGAGCACGAAGAGAATGACCTTGATGAAGTAGGTCGAACGATGGGCAGCGTAGCCGTTCGTCTCATCATCGCCTTGGCTCTGTTGTGCCCGGTGGCGGAGATCTTTACCGCACAGGCTAACGCCCGGAATCTGGAGATCATTCAGGCCGGTGCTTCCGCCATCGCAACCGACGCGAGCGAAGGGGCAAGCGCTTCCGGACCGGCCCCTTCGAGCCAGTATATCCTGGTCAAAAGGGACCTGGGTTACCTGGTACTGGGCGTCGTCTTCGTAGCCATCGGTCTGATCACACTGCTGTTGACGATCCTGCGGTCGGCAAGCCGGGACGCAGCGATCTTCCTGTTCGGCGCCATGTCGTGCGTGTGGGGTATCCGCTTCCTGCTCTACACGCAGCTATTCCCTTCGCTATTGACCGGAGATCCGCAGGCGCTGCAACGCCTGGCGCGAGCCTTCACCTATTTCGGCGCTTCGGCAGCTTTCGGCTTCGCGTTGGCCTACCTGGGGCCGGGCTGGCGTTCGTCTCTGCGTATACTGGCTTATGGCAGCCTCGCATTCTCCTGTGTGGCCTCGTTGGTATTGCTGGCTAATCCAGATCGCGATCTGTTGCTGCCGGTTTTCAACGTGATGATCCTCGTCGGGGCCGCGACGGTCATCGCCAACACGCTGCGTCCCGAGCTGCGGCAAAAAGCTCGCCGGCATGGTCTCATCGCGGGGTTCTGCGCCAGTGCCATCTTCTTCGTTCTGGAAAACCTGCGAGCCCTGGGCCTCGTGCCGATTCCCTGCGATGTCGAATGGATCGGTGTGCTCATCCTGTATCTGACCCTCGGACGTCTCATCGCGATTTGCATGTTCACCAATGAGCGTCGCTTGGCCGCGATCAGCCAGGAGCTGGCGACTGCCCGGCAGATCCAAGCTTCACTCTTGCCGAAGCAGGCTCCGCGGATATCCGGCATGGCGATGGCTGCTCGTTACCTGCCCATGACCGAGGTTGCCGGTGACATCTACGACTTCGTCAAGCTGGACGATCACCGTCAGGGAATTCTGATCGCTGACGTTTCGGGACACGGCGTACCGGCGGCGCTGATCGCTTCGATGGTCAAGGGTGCGTTTCGAGCTCAGATTGAATCCATCGAGAATCCCGAACGTGTCCTTGACGGAATGAACCGGATACTGACCGGACAACTCGATCTGCAATTCGTTACCGCAATCTGTATATACATCGATATGACGACGGGAACTCTGCGCTACTCGGGCGCCGGTCACCCACCTTTATTGATCCAGCAGAAGGACAGCAACCAGTGTATCAGCCTGCAACAAAACGGCCTCTTCCTGGGGCAGTTTACAGACGCGACATACAGCAGTGCCGAGAGGCTCCTGGCAACAGGCGATCGAATATTACTCTATACCGATGGCATCCTCGAGGCGACCAACGCCAACGACGAGGAGTTCGGCGAAAACTCCCTTTACGAGTTCCTGGCCCAGCACGGTGAACTTCCGGCCGAGAGCTTTGCCGATGCGCTTCTAGCCGCCGTCGGCGACTGGACGAATCTTGGGCGGGACGAATCGTTAGACGACGATTTGACGCTGATTGTGATCGACATCCAAAAAGATACTGAGCATAGACCCGCACCCACCGACAAGTAACCGCTCTGATGGAATATTCAGGAGATGGGATCTCTTTGTGGTACAATGGGAACCGATGCTTCGCCATCACCGTGGGCCCGCTGTCGTGACGGAACCGCCTGGGGAAATGGCGCGGATCTTCGCGGCCGTGCCCGGTGACTCACGCGTGCAGGGGGACATGCCGTGCGTTATCTGATACTGATCGTTCTGGTCGCCGGATTGGCCGGCGGCGCTCTCGCCCTGCCGCCCGAGCTGAGCCCCAGCGGTGTCTCGGTTCCCGCCAAGGATGACTCTCATGTCGGTACCGCTCCCACGCGCGACGCGCGCGAGGGCGGCGAAGACATCGCCACGGCCATCCCGATCCCCCTCATGCCTTACCAGGATTCCGGCGCCACCTGCGACAACCTGGACGACTATGACGAGGTCTGTCCGTATGAGAATTCGACCTCACCCGACGTCGTTTACTCCTTCGTTGCCAGCGTGGAGGGAATGGCTAGGGTGGATCTCTGCGGTTCGGAGTACGACACCAAGGTCTACCTTTACGATGCCGATCTGAACCTGGTCGGTTGCAACGACGACTACTACTTCGATGATATCTGCGGTGTCTACACCTCCTTTCTTGCCGCCCCCGTGGATGCTGACCAGACCTATTACATCGTGGTCGACGGTTACGGCGGCGACTGCGGTACCTACTACCTCAATGTGGAAATCTATTCGTCGCCCCAGGTCTTCTGCCCTCCCGGTGCGCTCGAGGAGGGGGAACCACCCTTGGCAGACGATTACGAGGATCAGCACAACTCTGGCTGCGATGGACTGCCGCCCGTCTGGCAGGCCATCTGGGCGCAGGAGAACGCCTGCGCCACCATGTGCGCCGTCAGCGGTTGGTATGACTATTACGGCACAGACATGCGCGATACCGACTGGTTCGAGGTCATCGCCACCGACGACCAGCTAGATTGGACCGTGATGGCGGAGTGGTACATGACCATGACGGTGATTCTGCCACCGTGCGACACCATGGTCCCCCTGGTCACGCAGCAGGTCGAACCGTTCAACCCCGCTACGATCACCGTGCCCGTGACGCCGGGTAATGTCTACTGGCTGTGGATGGCACCGCGGGATTTCGAAGGACCGTTCAGCGAAATTGACTACCTCATGGATGTGTGTGGTATCGCCGACGGGCCGGTGGCGGTCGCAGCCCGAACCTGGAGCGCCGTAAAAAGTTTGTATCGTTAGCAATCGGTCTAGTGCTGGCCAGAAGGAGACGACATGGCAGAGAAAGTGAAGGTCGGTATCATCATCTGTGACCGCTACCGTAGATGTGCCGGCGGCAAGTGCTTCAGGTCATTGC
>JAUVBS010000487.1 GCA_030591105.1 bacterium
ACTGGATAGCGGCGGTCGTGAAGCGACCACTCGGTACCAGGTAACAGAAGACCACGGCTTCGTCCAGCTCTGCCGCATTGAGTTGGCGACTGGCCGGACCCACCAGATCCGCGTCCACTTCGCCAACTTCGGCCACCCGATTCTCGGCGACGTGCTCTACGGCGACGATCACCGTGTGCGCAACGTCCACCCGGCCGACGCGATGTGTGCGCGCGGCGTGGTGAAGCTCGCCGGACGGCAAATGCTCCACGCTGTCGAACTGGTCCTGAATCACCCGACTACCGGCGAGACTCTGAATTTCAGCGCCGAGTTGCCGCTCGATTTCCGCGCCGCGCTCGACCTGCTGCGTCGCAATCACTGATTTCCCGAGACAGTGGCGCCGCCTTGGTCCGGACCGAAGTGGTGCGTCGCCAGATCGAAGCTGGACAGCGGTGGGGCGTCTGGCTATCCTGGCGTGCGAAGGTAGGTTCGGATAGCTTGTCGCATTCGCGAGCGTGGAGAGAACCGAGTGAAGATCAAGGAACGAAAACGCGACGGCGTGGCTATCATCGAGCTGAGTGGCAAGCTGATGGGTGGCCCCGACGCCGAGACCATCGACGAAACGATCAAGACCCTGCTCCACGAGGGCGTCAAGAACATCGTCGTGAATCTGGAAAAGGTTCGGTGGGTCAACAGCACTGGGCTGGGTATCCTCATCTCCGGCTACACAACGGTCAAGAAAAGCGGGGGTGAATTGAAACTGTTGAAAGTATCGGACCGTATTGAGAACATCTTCATCGTTTCGAAGCTCTACACGGTCTTCGAATCCTTCGATAATGAGGACGAAGCCGTTCAGAGTTTCTCCTGAACACCAACCTCCGGAGCCGCAATCCGGTGAATTCCCGCATCGAGCTGAGAGTTCCGAGCCAGATGGTCTATCTCGGCGTGCCCGACGCCGTGTTGCAGGAGATGGGCAGCGATCTCGACTGCGAGCAAAAAACCATCGACGAACTCGGTACCGCCGTCATCGAGGCGTGCACCAACGCCATGGAGCACGGCAACCTGCTCGAAGAGTCCAAGCCGATCGAGGTGTTTTTCGAGATCAACGAAACCAAGATCACGGTCACCGTCTCGGACCAGGGCCCCGGGTTCGACTTCAGCGCCTGGCAGCCGTCTGAAGATCTGATGCGCGAGAGGGGGCGTGGCATCGTCATCATGCGCGAATTCACCGACGTTCTCGAGTTCGGCCGCGCTGCCGACGGTCGTTTCCAGGTTCGTCTGGTCAAGAATATCGTCCCTGTCGTTTAGTTTGATCCGCACCATGTCTTCTTTTATCGGTATCGATTATGGGCTGGCCCGCATCGGCATCGCCGTGAGCGATCCGACCGGTACGATCGCGTCCGCCGTTGGCACCCACCACGAAGGAGTCGACGGCTCGGTCTTCGAGCGGCTCGGCGAATTGGCCGTGGCCCGCGGTGCGGTCGGTGTGATCGTCGGTTGGCCGCTGACGGCGGCCGGTCAGGAGGGCGAGATGGCGCAACGAGTCCGCGCGTTTGCCATCAAGCTCGAACGTGCGTTACAGCTCCCGGTAACCCTCGTCGACGAGCGGTTCTCGAGCCAGGAGGCGGAGCGTTTGCTACACGCCAGCGGCCGCCGTTGGCCCAAGGGCGAGACCGACGCGCTCGCCGCGGCGCTCATACTACAGCAGCATCTCGACCGGCTCGCCGCCCGTGGTGATCAGGAGAGCACGTGAATGGATCGGAGCCCACCGCTGACCGCTCCGGCGGCGTCCCTGCGTCCGACCCGCGGGTACGTCGATTCGTGGTGGTGGTCTTGGTCGGGGTCGTCTGCGGGGCACTGTTGACCCTCGGCTGGGTGTGGGGGCGCTGGAGTGGCGACTGGGGTGTCGCGCCGGAGGCGGCACCGCAAACCGTGAGCGTGCGTATATACCCCGGCATGACCATGGCCGCCACTGCCGACACGCTGGTCGCCAGGGGTCTGCTGCGCGAGCGAAGGCTGTTCTTGATCGGCGCGCGGCTGTCCGGACGCGATCGCGCTTTGCAGACCGGACTCTACGAATTACC
>JAUVBS010000065.1 GCA_030591105.1 bacterium
ACGTCCACGAAGGAGTTGATCTCCTGGATCACGCTGCCCGCGTCGTTGGTGATTCTGACCGTGAGGGTGAATGGCTCGCCAGCCTGGACGGTGCTGGGGGATACCTCGGCTTCGAGATGCAACCCGCTGGAAATGGCGCGTACCTGCGTTGTGCTGCTGGGAATGGACGGCTGGTCCACATTGGACGCGGTAATCTGCTGATAACCGCCGGTGGACAGGCGGATACTCAGACCGACCTGTCCGTCGACCAGGGGAGTGTCCGGTGGGAGTTCCGCCAGGAGGTCGCTCGAGGTGATACGAACGACGTCGCTGACTCCAACAACAGGGTTCCACCATTGGTCAGTGGCATAGACCGTGACCGTGAAGGAAAAATTGATGGACTGATCCGTAGCGGCGCCACTGCGGCCGTCTTCGGCGCCGGGAGCAATCTCCTCGCCTGGGGCTAGCAGCAGGAAACGCGCGTAGGGTCCGGCGAGCACACTCACTTCACTCGAGGTGTACGGCTCGATGCCGGTGGAATCTATATCCGCCGCCGCGATGGTCTGATAACCGGCCCCGTACAGGGTCACCGGGATGAAGGTCTCACCGTTGTTCAGGGCCGGATCTGCGGGACTGGCCATGTTGGCGTCGGTCGATGTCAGCGAGATCCGGCTGTCGATACCACTGACCCGGTTGAAGTAGATGTCTACCGCACGGACCATTATGTCGAAGGCATTGCCGGCAGACTGGTCGTCGGGAGTGCCGCTGAATCCTGCGGTGGTGCCACCCTGAGGCGTCTGGCCGGGTAAGATCACCTGCAAGCTGGCGTAAGGTCCTGGCGTCACCTGGAAACTGGCGCTGGTCCCTATGTGAGGTGGCGTAGAGTAATCCGCGCAAGTGAACTGAACCGCGCCCCCGGCCCCGCGGAACACCATTTCCCCGCTCCACTGTCCGGCGCTGAATATGATCGCCTCGGGCGAGATGGATCCTGGACCCGTATTGGCGGAGAGCATGGCATCACCGTCGTAATCGGGCAGGGTGTTGCCGCCCGCGTCTGTTGCGCGGATGGTGACCGCAACGGGATCCCCGGCCATTACAATCGCGGGCAGTGGGTCGATCTCGAAGTGATGAGCCGCACTGGGTATGACCGGGATGGGCGCACAGGTCATGCCCTGAATCGAACCGTCAGTCTGATCCGAAACCGTAAGCGTCTGGGCGCCGATGGTCGCCAGGTACACGGTGAACTGCGCGTGACCGTCGATCAGAGCACCCGTGACCGGTGTGCTCGCCCCGGGATCGCTGGAGATGATCCTGACCGTGTCTCCGCTGGGCAGGGGATTCCAGTAGAGATCTGTCGCGAAGACGTTGACCTGGAAATCTTGAGTCGCGCCCTGTGTCGCCGGCGTCCCTGTCAGCCCGTCCAGGCTACCCGGCAACGGATCCTGGCCGGGAACGATCAACTGTACCCGGGTCAGCGGCCCCGGGTGGACGGTGAACGGATCGCTGGTGCCGTTCTTGGCCGGTTGACTGGCCAGGAAAGCGTAAATGTTGACGGCGCCACGGTTGATGCTCGTCTCGTCGGCACGGTAATTGGTCACCGATCCCGACCAGACTCCCGCTACCAGGTCGATCACCTCGGGTTCGATCCGGCCCTCGCCGAAACTCGTCAATTCCTGCAATCGTACCGGGCCGGAGTAGCCAGTTACCACCTCACCGTTCGGGTTGACAGCCATCAGGGTGATGTCCATGGGTTGCCCCGCGTATTGATTTTTCTGATGGATCTCGGAGAATTCGAACCCTTGCAGAAGCATGGCGGTCACATTGGCAGACACAGCCTCCGGTATTGTGAGATCGCTCAGATCGACGGCGGAAAGCGTGAAGGATCCTGCAGCGTTGAGGGTGGTGGTAAGCCAGACCTCGCCGTTGACGAGAGTGGCGTCGGCGGGCAAGGTCGCACTCTCATCGGATGAATCGACCTGAACGACATCGGTTACGGTGTCGACCGTGTACCACTCGTCGTCGCATGCCCTGACCATGAACGTGAAGGGAGTACCCACGGTCTGGTCGTCGGGAGTGCCCAGCTTGCCGGTGATTGTACCCGGCGCCTCGGTCTCTCCGGGCAACAGGACTTGTAGGCGGGTGAACGGGCCGCCCGCTGCGTACGCAGGAATGAGTACCGTAACGAGGAGTCCCCAGCCCAACGCGATAATCGTTTTAAGTAGTGGCGACCGCACGGTAATTCCCTTCCGGTTGGTACTATTCGGCACAGTGTGCGTGTCTCACTCGCGTGCACGCGGGTTTGTCAGCGAGGATCCGCGATCCCACTGTGGGAGGAATTGCCCTATCAAGATCAAGATCTATGCCGGTTATTTCGACCCGGAGCGGTTCTCAAGCAGTCGATTTGCTGTTTAGTGAGGTGAGTCGGATCCACATGCCCTTGGAGGGCCTAGGAGGGATAGATCTACCCGAACGGTTGGTCGAGGATTATTAGACTGGCGATGTATAAGGCCACCATGATTTGAGTTGTCGCACAGGGCTTACTGCAATGTGTGACGCGTTCTATGCGAATCGAGGTGAAGGATGATCTGGCAGTACACGCGTCGACCGACTGGCACTAACGCACCAACAGCATCTTCGCCGTCTGCACCCGCTCGCCAACGATCGCCCGCGCGAAGTAGACACCGCTGGGCACGGCGCGACCGTGGTCGTCACGTCCGTCCCAGGTAAAGCCGTGCCGGAGTCCGGCGGCCAGTGGGACTCCGAACAGCTGGATCACGCGCCGGCCGCGCAGGTCAAACTCCGCGACTTCCACTGGCAGCGAGCCGCTGCCGGCCGGCAGCGTCAGCTCGATGGTCGTGCGCGGGTTGAACGGGTTGGGGAAGTTTCGCAGCCGCGGCGTTACAGCCGCCGGGATCTCGTCCGGCGCGGCGGTCGAGACCGGTCCGTAGGCGGTCTCCTGGTAGGTGACCGTCGCGGTCGTTGCGTTGGTGTCGGTACTGCGGACCTGCAAGAAGCGGTGGTTGTTGGGAGATGGGATCGCCACCGGAGCGTCGAGCGGCTGCCACGGCTCCCACTCGATCAGTTTCAGATCGTCGTACCAGCTCCAGCCGGTATCGCTCGCCGGTGGTTCCATACCGCAGCGCAGCTCGAAGTAGTCTGCGCCCTCGGGTGTGTCCAGATCGCGCCACTGCCACAGCCAGTCGCTGCTGCCGGTGAAGCGGTCGTCCAGGTCGGTGTCCGACAGCGGCTGCTCGGTCCACCGTTGGTCGTAGAAACGAACCATGATGCGCGCCTCGGCTGCGTTGTCCGCGCGGAGCCAGCCGGCCGCGGTGTGCGACTTCAGAGGATCGCACGGTAGATGCCGCTCGAGATCGGTGCCGACCTCTTCGCCGTCGGCATCGGTGCGGTGCAGCGCGAGGCTGCGCACTCCGGAGTGCGCGACCTGATCGTCGAGCCATTCGTCATCGCTGTTGAGGTGCCACAGATCGGCGCCCTCGGCCTCGAAGCCGCCGTGCCAGAGGATCTCCCGACCCCAGCGGACTTCCCAGCCACTGCCGTCGCCGGTCACACCGGTTACCGCGGAGAGGTTGCCCATACCGGTCAGCGCGACCGGCGGCGAGACGGCGTGCTCGGCGGCGGGCACCAACGTTACGTTCTGCTCGCTCGCATTGACGGTCGAGTCGATGTCGGCGCGCGAGAGGTGGATGCGCGCCATGTTTTGCCCGAGTAGTGGTACCAACAGCGCGTTCATCGGCCGCGAGTAATCGGCCATACGGTCAATGATTTCCTGCGCGAGGACGCCGCTGACCGGCCGCGGGATCCAGTGGTTGATCCAGGCGGGGGTGAAGCTGTAACCGGTGATACCCTGCTTGTCCATCTCGAGGGTCAACACCATGGTCACGAAGGTCTCCGGGTAATAGAGATCGAAGATGAAGTTACCGAGGCTGTGGGCGATCAATTTACCCTGGTAGCTCTCGAAACCCTGCAGTACGTGGGGGTGATGGTTGATCAGGATGTCGGCGCCGAGGTCGATGGCCGCGCGCCGCAGCTCACGCTCGCCCGGTGTCGGCTCGTTGCGAAAGTGGAAGTCGGGATCGTCCGGTCCGATGGCTGTGGCCTCGACTAGCGGGGGGGCGAGCAGTCCGTCCGGCGGCGGCGCTGTCTGGTATTCGTCGCCGCTGTGGGTCTGGACGATGACGATGTCGGCGAGGTCGCGTACGAACGAGATCGACGTCTCCAGGTTGTCCGGTAGCAGGTAGGCGAACCCGGGTTTGTTGTAACCGGCGTCCAGGAACGGCTGGTAGTTCCACTTCCGGCCGGTGCGGTTGCACTGGCCGAGCAGCGCGATGCGGACGCCCCGCTCGGACCAGAAGGTCGGCTGCAGGGCGAAGTATTCGTTCACCCCGGCGCCGCTGTAACCGATGCCGAGCTTCTCCAGACCGGCCATGGTATCGAGCATGCCGATCTCGCCGTAGTCGACGATGTGGTTGTTGCCGACGGTCACCACGTCGATGCCGGCGTAACGCAGTCCGACGATGTTCTCCGGCTTGCTGCGGAAGACCACGCTCTTGGTGGGGTGCGGTGTGCCGCGGTCGGTGTAGGGGACTTCGAGGTTCGCGACGTTCACGTCGGCGGCGTCGCCGAAGATCGGCAACGTCGGTGCGTACAACGCTTCGATGCCGTGAGTGTCGATGATGCCGCCGGGTATCTCGTAGCCGCGGCCGGTGAACACGTCGCCGACGAAGTTCATCGTCAGCGGTAAGTCGCCCGGCCCTTCGTCGACCTGGATCTGACAGGTATCGCCGGCCGCGAGACCGGTCGGATCGGTCACCACCAGTCCCACCGTATAGGGATAGTCGGCGTGGACGAGGAACTCGTGGGTCGGGTTTTGTTCGTCGCTGGTCGTGCTGTCGCCGAAGTCCCACGCGAAGGTGTGACTGTCGCTGTCGGGGTCGAACACGGTGCCTTGGAACTGCACCCCCAGACGATAGAGCTTGCGCGCGATCTTCTCGCTGCTCTCGACGGTGTACAGGATGTTACAACGTGGGGCGACCGGCTGGTCCTCGGTCACATCCACGATGGCGTCGAAGAAAGTTATTCCCGGCGGTCCTTGATCGTCGTCGTTGACGTAGATCAAATACGTGAGCGTCGGCAGATACCCAAAGGTCGTCAGCCAGTCGTTACCGATGGGCAGCAGGTAGGCGTACCATTGCTTCTGGGGGAAAGCCCCCTGGTAGACGGTCCACCAGTTCGTACTCTCGGGCAGGTCTTCGCCGTGCAGGGTGTAGAACAGTTCGTTCTGTCCGTCGCCCACACCGAAGGCGTGCATCTCGCCCAGTTCATCGGTGTAGACCGCCACTTGCCAGACCGTCGAATCGGCCACGCTACGTGCGACAATCTCCTGCATCTTCCAGCTGTTGCCGAACATGCGCAGGGCGTACTGCGAGTCGCCGAAAGTAAGATCGCTGACCAGTTGCCAGTCGTCGGGATCGTGATCCTGGTCGGGATAACCGATCAGCTCGATCTCACCCGATTCGAAGTCCTCGATCACTTCGCCGCGCGGGGTGAGGAATGCCGTGCCCGAGACGGGATGTGCTGCACCCGCGACGCTGACCAGACCGCACAGCAGGCCACCAAGCAGGACGCAGATCAGGCCGCAGAACAAGCTGCGACGCAGCATCACCATTCGCGAAGTACGATCTGACATTCGGTCCATTTTATTCCTAGCGAGCAGAAGTTACAGGTCGCCGTCGTGGCGCGCCGACGAGCGGCCGCATTTCATCACACATGAGTTTACCACATCCGGTTACGGTCCGACACCGTCCAGACTACCACCGCGCCTTGCCAGCGGGCGCCGATCGTGTGATACTGCCTGTATGATGCAGCTCCAGAGGCAACACGCCACTTCGTGCCGTGCAGCGGTCATCACGGCCGTGGTCGGTGTTTTGGCGGCCGCGAGCCTGTTGCTGCTGCCGGTGCTACCGGTCGTGCATCAGATCACCGGCCACTCCGACCACTCCGGCCCCTCCGGCCCCTCCGGCCGCTCCGACCAACCAGGCAACTGCGCACCAACGACGGATTGCTTTCTCTGCCTGCACTTCGATCAGGACGGATCTGGCGAGGCGTCGATCGTACCGACGCTGTACTCCCACCAGGTGGTTGCGTCGATCGCGCTGCCTGTCCTACCGGCCACCGCAACCGGCACCGTCCGGCTCGCCACCGCCCGTTCTCCACCTGCCTTCTGCTGATCTCGGGTCGATCGTAGCTGACGATTTTTTCCGGGGCTATCCGTCGCGCGCACGTCGGCAGTCCTGGCCCGTCACCAGTCAGGGAGGCGATAATGCGATGCATATCGCGCGACAACCGCGGGCGGCTCCGCTGTCGCGCAGTGGTGCTACCGGCGGCACTGCTGCCAGCGGTACTGCTGCCGGCGATATTGCTGCTCTGCGCCACCGCGGCGAGCGCACAGACCACTACCACTACCTCTACCTCGAGCACTGCCACCGGTCTCTCGCGGTTACTCAACCCGGCGATCAGCGTCAACGCGCTGTTGCTGGGGCAGGCTTCGCGCGATGTGAAAACCGCCGAGGCCAACGGCATCGACCTGCAAGAGGTCGAGATGCAACTCTCGGCCATCGTCGATCCGTTCTGGCGGGCTGACGTCATATTTGCTGTCCACCCGGCCCACGGTCATGATCACGGCGAAGCGGAAGATACCGACGAGCACGCTTTTGCCCACGCCGAGTACATCTGGGACGTTGAAGTCGCTGCGATCACCTACCGCAACATGCCGCGTGGCTTCGGGCTGGTCGTCGGGAAATTCTACCTGCCGATCGGCAAGTACTTGCCGCTGCACACGCACCAGTATCCGTTCGTGAAGATGCCGGTCGGACTGAGTGCCTTCGTCGGTGATCACGGCCTGACCGAAGTCGGCGCCGAGCTGGCCTGGACGATACCGCTGCCCTGGTTCTCGGATCTGACCGCTTACGGCGTCAGCGGTCGGGTCGGTCCGTTCGATCCGCACAGCCGCGATCTGACCTGGGGTGGCCGCTGGGTGAATCTCTGGGACCTCTCGGCCGAGACGACTCTGGAGCTGAGCGGTTCGGGACTGGTCGGGCCTGCCCTGCACCACGCGGACGAGCCGGCCGGCAAGTTGGCGATGTACGGGGCGGATTTGACGATCAAGTGGATCTCGAGCGCCCGTTCGCACGGCCCGGCACTGACCTGGACCACCGAGGTGTTGATGCCCGATCCGGAACATGGGACCGGCGATCCGCTCGGCTTCTATTCGTACATACAATACCGCTTCGCGCGCACCTGGTGGCTCGGGGTGACTGGCGGTTTCGCTCATGATGTGCACGACGAGCACGCAGAGCCGGACCATCGGCGCGACCTCTACGAATACAAGGCCAACGTCACGCTCACCCCGAGCGAGTTCAGCGCCATCCGTCTCGAGCTGTCGTATCTCGAGGATCCGGACGGCGGCTTCGACGATCTGCGTATCGCGTTGCAGGGGAATTTCACCATCGGGTCGCATCCGGCCCATCTGTACTGAGGAGGTCGATAATGTGCAAGCGTATCGTGATGCTCGCGACGGCCGCCGCACTGTTGATGATCTCCGGTCCGGCAGCCGGGAAACTCAAGGTGGTCGCTACGCTCTCTGACCTGGGCAGCGTCGCAGAGCTCGTCGGCGGTGAGGATGTAGAGGTGACCGTGCTCTGTCCCGGTCCGATGGATCCCCACTACCTGCCGGCCAAACCGTCGCTGGCCCGAAAGCTGTCCAGGGCCGATCTGCTGATTTACAACGGTCTCGAGCTGGAGATCGGCTGGCTGCCGCTCTTGATCGCGAAGGCCCGCAACCCACAGGTGCGTCCCGGTGGGCGGGGCGAACTCGATTGCGCGCAGGCGGTCGTCACCGGCTTGCTCGAGGTACCGATCGGCTCGGTCGATCGCAGCCAGGGAGACATCCACCCGCTCGGCAATCCCCACTACACCCTCGATCCGCGCCGCGTGGTGGAAGTCGCTGCGCTGATGGCCGAGCGGATGGCCATGCTCGACAGCGAGCACGCCGACGGCTATTACGACCGTGCCGACGCCTTCGCGCGTGAGGTCGCGGCCCGCCTGCCTCGCTGGCTAGAACTGGCAGGCCAAGCGGCGCGTTACCCCGTGATCGTCTACCACCGGCACTGGACCTACCTCGCCGATTGGACCGGCTTGAACATCATCGACGAGATCGAGCACCGGCCGGGTATCGCCCCGTCGCCACGGCACGTACGAGACGTGATCGCCAAGGGGCGGGCGCTGGGCGAGGTGATCGTCGTGTCTGCCCAGTGGGACTATCAGGACGCCGTGAATGAGGTCGCCCAGCGGATCGATTGTCCGGCCGTCGTGTTGCCCGGCCAGACCGGTGCCCTGGCCGGTAGTGACGACTACTTCGCTTTCATCGATATGATCTGCACGCGGCTGGCTACCGCTGCGGCCGAGCTGGGGGATGGTCGATGAGCGATTTTCTTGAGATGATGGGCGCACCGTTGGTGATGGCCCTGATCCTCGTGGCGATGCACGCGCACCTAGGCCACCATGTCGTCAAGCGCGGCGTGATATTCGTCGACATCGCCCTGGCGCAGGTCGCCGCTTTCGGGGTTGCCATCTCGCTTTTGATTGGCGGTGAGGTCGGCAGCGACCGGACCTGGTTGATAGCAATGGCGAGCACTTGTCTGGGCGCGTGGCTCATCGCGCGCACCCGGACTCGCGAGGAGCGTGCTCCCCAGGAGGCGTA
>JAUVBS010000342.1 GCA_030591105.1 bacterium
GGCTGTCCCGGCTCCAGAAGTAACCGGTTTTCTCGAAAAGCCCCTGGACCGCGCTCGCCTGCTGGTCACTCTGAAAAACTGTCTCGCGCATCGGCAGGCGGAGTCTGACCGACGGATCCTCGCCGAACACGTCGCTCCGGCGATGCCGCTGATCGGGGAAAGTCCGGGCATACGCGAAGTGCGCTCTTTTGTCGCCAAGGTTGCGCCGACCGAGGCGACCGTGCTGGTCACTGGTGAGAACGGCACCGGCAAGGAGCTGGTGGTGCGCGCTCTGCACCAAGGCAGCTCTCGGCGGGAGCGGCCGCTGGTTGAGGTCAACTGCGCCGCCATCCCGCGCGAGCTGGTCGAGAGCGAGCTGTTCGGCCACGTCAAGGGGTCGTTCACCGGTGCGGAGAAGTCCCGTATCGGTAAATTCGAACAGGCGGACGGCGGTACGCTGTTTCTCGACGAGATCGGTGATATGAGCGAAGAGGCCCAGGCCAAGGTGCTCAAAGCGGTGGAGGAAAGCCGCTTCCAGAGGGTCGGCGGAACTGCGACCCGTCAGGTCGATGTGCGTATCGTCGCGGCGACCAACCACGATCTCTCGCTGCCCGACTCCGGATTCCGCCAGGATCTTTTTTTCCGACTGAACGTACTGGCGATCCATTTGCCGCCGCTGCGCGAACGCGGCGACGACATCGACCTGCTGTTGGATCACTTCATGGTAACACTGGCTAGGCAACTCAAGACCGACGCGAAGCAGATCTCAACCGAAGCCCGGGCCCTGTTGCGCGAGCACTCGTGGCCCGGCAACGTCCGCGAATTGCGCAACTTGGTCGAGCGGTTGTTGATTCTGGTGCCAGGGAGAGAGGTGAGACCGCGCGACATTCCGTCGCTGCCCGGGCGCGCCGACGGCGGCCAGGAGCTGGAATTATTTGTTTACAATGATTTCCAAGAATTCAAAGCACGCTCCGAGGGTGTTTTTCTTCAACACAAACTACGTGAAAACCGCTATAATGTGAGTAAGACCGCTGAGTCGCTCGGGATGCAACGCAGCAACCTGTACAAGAAGATCGCCAAGTACGGGCTGCGGACCCAACCGGAGGATTGAAGCGGACTGGCGTTTACACCGTGGTGGCGGTGGGTTTCGCGGGAACGGCGTGGTGTTGGCGCAACCCATTGACGCACTTGATCGTTCTCCCTATCTTGAAACAGGGAAGGGAGGGCTCTGTCCGCTGCGGTGGCCATACCGCCGGACAGCGATACAGCCCGACTTCGCGCACAGACGGGGTGCGAAAGCCAGGGAGAGAGAGATGAAGAGGACCGGTTGGATCGGTATCCTGCTTCTAGCGTGGATCTTGGTGGCCGCTGGGGCGGCTGAACCGCTCGCAGTGTACGCCGGCGAGCTGCCGGAAAATTCGGGTAACGACCCGGTATACTGTTTACACGGCGCGGTAGGTGACGGCAAGGCGCCGGCCGGCGTAGACGGCGATCCCGACGACGTGATCGGCGGTAATAAAAACCAGTCCGGCTCGACGGGCATCGGCGGCTCCGGCGAAGGAATCGACCTAGAGATCCGGCTGATCGAGGAGTTTCTACGCCACGTGATCGTGATCATCTGGCTACAGTATTGAGCCGGTTTGGCTGAGGACCACGGCTTGACGCTGTCGCAGCAGGAGTAACGCGACTGTTATCCGCCCACTCGCCAGGGGATGCAGCATGAAGGACCGTTTCGAGGGCCGACCGGGATCGAACCCGGACCATCGTGACGATTTGCGCCCAGCGGAAGCGATGCAGTGGAGTCGCCTTGAAGAGATAGGCGACTTGCACTTCCACGCTTCCGCCTTTTCGTCTGCCCTCGACTACTACGGACGTTTGCTGGGTGAGGAGGTTCTGGATCATCTCCCGCTGGAGCAGGCGACCGGCCTCATGCGTAAGAGCGTCCGCGCTGCCTTGAATCTGGGCCGGCTCGGCCTGGCGGAGTCGCTACTGCAACAAGCTGGTACAGTGATCGATGCCGCCGACGCCGCGCCGGATGAGCTGAGTCGTCTACGCGCGGTTTTCCAGAGTCGGTGGGCCGACCTGCTGGTGCAACGTGGCTCATACCAACAAGCTCTCGACGTGGCGAAGCACGCTTTTGCTTGCCTGGCCGTGACCGACGAGCACACCGAGGTCGCCGATTTACAGGTGACCATGGGTGCCTGCCACCAGCGGCTGGGACGCCTCGACAAGGCCGAAGAGTTTTTCACCGATAGTCTGGCGACTTTCCGGCGTGTCGGTGACGAACTGGGCACCGCCGCTCTCTACAATAACCTGGCCCTGTTACACAAAAACGGGTGTCGCTGGGACCGGGCACTCGATCTGATGGACCGTGCGATTGTCTTGGCCTATCAGCACGGAGCGACGCATTTACTGGCGCGGCTACACCTGAACCAGGGTATTATCCTGAACAAGACCGGGCGCCTCGCCGAGGCCCGTATCGCGCTCGAGAAGAGCCATCGGCTCTCGCGCAGCCTGGGCGACCGTCTGCGTTTAGCCAAGATTTGCCTCGCCATCGGCCGGCTGGAGTTACTGAGTGGCCGGTTGGTGCGGGCGGAGGAATTGATCCTCGAAGGAAAGATCTTGGCCGACGAGGGTAATTTCCTGCGCGAGAGCACCATCGCAGACGAATATCTCGGCGATGTTCAGCTGGCGCGCAGGCAGATCGACAAGGCGCTATTCAACTACGGACTCGGGCTTGAAAAAGCACGCAGTTTCGGCAAGGTGAACGATCTAGAAGGCGAGTTGCTACGACGCACCGCGGACGCGCAGCGGCAGGCCGGCAATTTCGCCGATGCCATTGCCAGCGCTCACGCCGCGGTTGCCGTTTGTGAGCAGTGCGGCGAGGTGTACGAACTGGGGTTCTGTCACACCACCCTCGGTGAGGCCTACGCTGCGCAGAACGACTGGAAGCAAGCCGATTCCCACTTCCGCGAGGCGATTGCCATTTTCGGCCGGCAGCGACTCGGTCGCGAAGGGGCCGAGGCAGTCCTTGCCTACCTCGACGCGCGTCTCGATACAGCCGGTAACGAAGAGTTGCTCGTGTTGCGTCGCCACTTGCTCGAAGCGCAGGAACGAGAGGCGCCGGACGCCAGCGAGGTCATGCTGTGTTCGTTGTTGCGCGGTCTGGCGTGCGTGCAGATGCGGCTCGGCCATCTGGACGATGCGTTGCTGACGATCTTCGAACTCGAACGTAACTGTATCGGGCTCGAC
>JAUVBS010000126.1 GCA_030591105.1 bacterium
AAGGGCGGGTCTGACTTCGACCCCAAGGGCAAGAGCGACGTGGAGGTCATGCACTTCTGCCAGTCCTTCATGTCCGAGCTCTCCCGCCACATCGGTCCCGAGACCGACGTGCCCGCCGGCGACATCGGCGTGGGCGGCCGCGAGATCGGTTTCATGTTCGGTCAGTACAAGCGGTTGCGCAACGAGTTCGTCGGCGTCTTGACCGGCAAGGGTCTGAACTGGGGCGGCAGCTTGATCCGTCCGGAGGCCACCGGCTACGGCGCGGTCTACTTCGCCGCCGAGATGCTCGCGACGCGTGACGAGACCCTCGAGGGTAAGACCTGTCTGGTGTCCGGATCGGGTAACGTGGCCCAGTATGCCACCGAGAAGATCCTCGATCTCGGCGGCCGGGTCGTCACGCTGTCCGACAGTTCGGGCTACATTTACGACGCCGAAGGGATCGACCGCGAGAAGCTGGCGTATGTCATGGAACTGAAGAACGTCAAGCGTGGACGCATCAAGGAGTACGCCGAGAAGTTCGCGGGCGCGGAGTACATCGCCGTCGACCGGAGCGCCGATCACAACGCGATCTGGGATCACAAGGCAGACTGCGCCTTCCCGAGCGCAACGCAGAACGAGGTCAACGCCACCGACGCCGCGAACCTGCTGAAGAACGGTGTCTACGTGGTCTCCGAGGGTGCCAACATGCCGACCGTGCCCGAGGGCGTGAACCAGTTCGTCGATGCGAAAATTCTCTACGGTCCGGGCAAGGCTGCCAACGCTGGTGGTGTGGCGGTCTCCGGTCTGGAGATGAGCCAGAACAGCCTGCGGCTGAGCTGGACCCGTGAAGAGGTCGACCAGCGGTTGCACGGTATCATGAAGTCGATCCACAGCGCGTCGTACGCGGCCGCGAAGGAGTTCGGCACGCCGGGCAACTACGTCAACGGGGCGAACATCGCCGGCTTCTTGAAGGTCGCCGACACGATGCTGGATCAGGGTGTCGTCTAGGAGTTGACGCTAGCGGAGGTTCGCCCAGCCGGGCGGCCGGATCAATTGAAGCGGGACGGTTGTAGACCGTCCCGCTTCTTCTTGCCTGGCGCGATGGTCAGCGCAGTGCCCGCTGCGGTACGCGCGTCACGATGTTCGGCCACCGGCCTGGCTCAGGTCTTGGCCGCCAGGTTCAAAGCCGCAGCCACCGAGTCGCAAGTGATCAGGTAGGACCACAGTTGGGCGAACTCCAGCAGCCGACGGACATTGTCGCGAACTTCCACCAGATAGATCACCCCGTTCTTCTGCCGGGCCGACGTGAACAGCGCGGCCAGGATACCGACCCCGGTGCTGTTGATCCGCTCGAGGTTTTCCATGTGCAGGATCACGTGGATGTAACCGACGGTGATGTCGTCCCGCGCATCCTCGAGGAACTCGTAGCACTCGGGACTGCCGAGTAGCTGACCGCCCATGGTGTAGACGACGCTCATGGTGGTGTCGTCTCGGGCCGGCTCGGTATGCAGGCATGGTCTTCGTTTCATGAGTCACCCCTCTGGTCGTTCCCCCCGATCAGGGCGCTTGCGAGTTGCCATCGGAATTGTACTGCAGGTACACTGTACTATTCAAGATTGTAGATCGCGTCCTTGGCCACCACCGGCCTCGCGATTATATTGTGGCGCATACGCGCCACAGCCCGGCGTACCGAGTGGGGGCGACATGGCTTCGACGTGGTCGGGGGACTGTGAGCTGCATGCCGAGATTCCATCTATCTCGCTAAACGGTGGAAAACCAACAAGTGACGAAGCTAACTTCGCACTGGCTGCTTAAATAGCAGCCCGTCCCCGGACCGGGGGTGGTTTCGGCCTGGTCCAAGGGGGCGACGTATCCGGAACCTGGTCCGGAGGCAGGTCCCTGGCCGAAGGATGAGATTTTGTGGGACTGGCCTAGTGGGCGGCATGTGACCCGGCCTCTCGCCAGGTAAGATTAACGGGACACTAAGCATGTAGACGCTTGCAGGGTACCGGTTACGGACGCGGGTTCGATTCCCGCCGCCTCCACCATGGCCCAGCGGAGGTTGTACCCTCGAAAATCAGACGAACCGGTCCGGGAGTCGCGTACGACAGAATTGGCTCGTCATCTATTCTTGGCGATTGTACCGATGCCAACCAGAAGCACGAATATTCCTACCACGAAGAATCCGATTTGTTTCACCGGAACAGAAAACGTGGATCCTTGTCGTAATACGAGTTGTCCATTGAATGGTGGCACCCACTCGCCTGTTGTTTCATAACGGAAGGAGCCGTTGAAATCGCCGGGGAAAGAGTGGCTGCCCAGTTTATAATATTGTCCCTCTTCTGAGCTGTTGCGAAAATACCCGAATTTGAAGTCTTCGTTGAACTCAGCCTCTACGGTATCGTTATTCCCAACGAGAAAAACGTCGATAGCAAAGGCTTTGTTTTCAATTCTCCGATCAGGAAGTCTGAGCCAAAGTGAAAGCGATTTTTCTTCTGCTAGGGAGAAAACGGGTGTAGTCGAGGAGCTCGGAGAGTTTCGCAAATCAATATTGAAGGTCCGGAGATCTTCGTACAAGCTGCCGGCAATATGAGTAATGGCCGACACCATACTGAATAGGATTATGGTACCACCAAGAACTGCAAAAATGATTCCCAATGTAAATTTTACTTTGTGCAACTCTTAATCACCTTACAGAGGTCGCAATCATCTGAATACAGTCATGATTGAGGGGATGGTATCCCTGTCCGAGGATATCGTCGACTATTTCATTTTCGTTCTTGAACTCGTTTCGTGCCACGGGCGACACCCGAGCCCTGACAGCCGGTGCGTCCTGTACGGCCGGCTGGTGATATCAGCCGTAAACAGCCCATTCTCAACGGTCCGTTGATCCGATAGGCGAATTGGTATAGGTTGGCCTGGAATTACAGATCCACGACTGATCACACCATGGAGGGAGAGAGCCATGCCACTGGTACCCATGCGTATCCTGCTCGATCACGCCGCCGAGCACGACTATGGCGTTGGAGCGTTCAACGTCAACAACATGGAGCAAATCCAGGCCATCATGATGGCCGCCGTCGAGACCAACAGCCCGGTCATCGTTCAGGCCAGCCGCGGTGCGCGGTCCTACTCCAACGACAACTACCTGCGGCATCTGATGATCGCCGCCGCCGAGCTGAACCCGCAGATCCCCATCGTCATGCACCAGGACCACGGCAACAGCCCGGCAACCTGTTTCAGCGCCATCGAACAGGGCTTTACCTCGGTGATGATGGACGGTTCGCTCGAGGAGGACGGCAAGACCCCGGCGAGCTACGAATACAACGTCGATGTGACGCAACAAGTGGTGAAGAAGGCGCACGCACTCGGCGTGACCGTCGAGGCCGAGCTCGGCTGCCTCGGTGGTATCGAGGACGGACACGGTGCGGGCCTCTCGGGTGAAGAGGCGCTGGCCCACTTGACCGATCCTGACGAGGCCGGCGAATTCGTCGCGGCGACCGATTGTGATGCTCTGGCCGTGGCCATCGGCACCAGTCATGGCGCTTACAAGTTCAAGAAGAAGCCGACCGGCGATGTCTTGAAGATGGGCGTGATCGAGAAGATCCACGAGAAACTGCCCAACTGTCATCTGGTGATGCACGGCTCCAGCTCGGTGCCGAAAGAGTTGATCGACATCATCAATGAGTACGGTGGCGAGATGCCCGAGACTTACGGCGTGCCGGTCGAACAGATCCAGCGTGGCATCAAGCACGGCGTGCGCAAGATCAACGTCGATACCGACAACCGCCTGGCGATCACCGGGGCGATCCGCAAGGTGTTCAGCGAACACCCCGACGCCTTCGATCCGCGCAAGTACCTCAAGCCGGCCCGCGAGGCGATGGCCGAGGTGGTCAAGGCGCGCATGATCGCCTTCGGGCAGGCGGGCTGGGCCGATAAGATCGAAATTCACACTCTCGAGGATATGGCGCGGCGTTACCACGGCTAGGCGGAGACACCAGGCGACAGGAGGCAACGGATGTACGGCAAGTTCGGCGAACTACTCGGTCGGGAACTCGACATTATCCGCGAGCAGGGGCTGTTCAAGGAAGAGCGGATACTCGAGGGGCCACAAGGGGCGGAAATCACCGTCGGTGGCGCGACGGTCGTCAACTTCTGCGCCAACAACTACCTCGGGCTGGCCAGCGATCCGCGGGTGGTCGCAGCGGCCAAGCGCACCCTCGACGAGTGGGCCTTCGGGCTGAGCTCGGTGCGGTTCATCTGTGGGACGACCGTGCTGCACAAGGAACTCGAAGCCGCCGTTGCCGACTTTCTCGGCACCGAGGATGCCATCCTTTATGCCGCCTGTTTCGATGCCAACGGTGGTGTGTTCGAACCGCTCTTGGACCAGGACAGCGCGATCATCACCGACAAGCTCAACCACGCCTCGATTATCGACGGTATCCGGTTGTGCAAGGCACGGCGTTTCATTTACGAGCACGCCGACATGGCCGATCTGCGCCGCTGCCTCGCCGAGTCGCAGGATGCGCAGTTTCGGATGGTCGCCACCGACGGGGTCTTTTCCATGGACGGCGATCTGGCGAAGCTGTCGGAGATCTGCGACCTGGCCGAAGAGTACGACGCCATGGTGCTGGTCGACGACAGCCATGCCACCGGGTTCGTCGGGGCGACTGGCCGCGGTACGCCCGAGCGGTTCGGCGTCAGCGACCGCGTCGACGTGATCACGACGACTCTCGGCAAGGCGTTGGGTGGCGCGCTGGGTGGCTGTACCGCCGGCCCGCGTGAACTGATCACCTGGCTGCGGCAGAAGAGTCGGCCGTACCTGTTCAGCAACTCGTTGCCGCCACTGGTCTGCGGCGCGACGTTGGAGGTCCTGCGCATCTTGCGCGAGGACCCTGAGCCGCTCAAGGCTCTCGCGCGTAACCAGTTACGATTGCGCAGCGGTTTGCGTGACCTCGGTTTCGACGTCGACGAAGGAGATCACCCGATCATCCCGGTGCACTTCCGTCGCCACGACAACGACGCTCTGCTCGCGCAGAAAATCTCCGCCGATCTACTGGCCGAGGGCATCTATTGCATCGGTTTCAGTTTCCCGGTGGTACAACGTGGCCAGGCGCGGATCCGGCTGCAGGCCTCCGCTGGACATACCGATGAACACGTGGATCGGTGTCTCGCGGCGTTCGCCACCGTCGGGCGCCGGCACGGCGCCATCACGTGAGCGAACGGGTGTACGCCGTGGCTCCTTGCGCCGGCGCCGGTACGGCTCTATCATTCCGCGCTTGCGCCGGCGGCTGAAACCTCCGCCGGTGCGTATTCTAGGGGCGAGACTGATACACGCCCGACCGGCGCGCGGATTACGCGGCTCAGCTATTGCCACGACAAGCGCCTCGGCGGGCAGGACGCAGGAAGAGACTGATGATAGCCGACTTGAGCAAGATTCGTAACATCGGGATCAGCGCCCACATCGATTCGGGCAAGACGACGCTGACCGAGCGGATCCTCTTCTATACCAAACGCATCCGCGCCATTCACGAGGTGAAGGGCAAGGATGGTATCGGCGCCACCATGGACAGCATGGATATCGAGCGTGAGCGCGGCATCACCATCCAATCGGCGGCGACCTACTGCGAGTGGGACGGCCACCACGTCAACATCATCGACACTCCGGGCCACGTCGATTTTACCATCGAAGTCGAGCGGGCGTTGAAGGTGCTCGACGGGGCGGTTCTCGTGCTCTGTGCCGTCGCCGGCGTGCATAGCCAATCGATCACCGTCGACCGGCAGATGCGGCGCTACGGCGTACCGCGGCTAGCGTTCGTCAACAAGTGCGACCGCTCCGGTGCGAACCCCATGCGGGTGACCGACCAACTACGCGAGAAGCTCGCGCACAACGCGGTGATGATCCAGCTGCCGCTCGGGCTCGAGGCCAAGCACGAGGGGCTGATCGACCTGATCCGGATGAAGGCCTACCGCTTTGCCGGGCCCAGTGGCGAAGAGGTCATCGAGGAGGAGATTCCCGCACCGCTATTGGTCGAAGCCGAAGCGCGCCGTGAGCTGATGCTCGACACCGCGAGCCTGTTCAGCGACGAACTGACCGAGGCGATCCTCGAAGAAAGCGTGACCGAAGATCTGATCCACGCAGCGCTCCGCGCCGGTACGCTCGCCGGCGAGTTGACGCCGGTTCTGCTCGGCAGTGCGTACAAGAACAAGGGAGTCCAGCCGCTGCTCGATGCGGTGGTGCGGTACCTGCCCGATCCGACCGACATCGACAACCAAGCGACCGAACTACTCGCCGAAGGCAAGGAGAGGCAGTTCATTCTGTCCAATGATCCGCAGGCCGATCTGGTGGCCCACTCCTTCAAGCTCGAAGACGGACCGTACGGTCAGCTGACCTACATCCGCATGTACCAAGGGACCGTCGGCAAGG
>JAUVBS010000249.1 GCA_030591105.1 bacterium
GCCGCGCGAAGGGAGCCGAAACCGTGCCGACCAAACCGTCGAAGAACCTCGAGTCATTCGAGAACCCCGCGCCCGATCGCGACTATAACATCGAGTTCGACTGCCCGGAGTTCACCTGCCTCTGCCCGTTGACCGGACAACCGGATTTCGCACACTTCCATATCGTCTACATTCCGGATCAGAAGTGCATCGAACTGAAGTCTCTGAAGCTCTACCTCTGGGCCTACCGCGACCAACGCGCCTTTCACGAAAAGGTCACCAATCAGATTCTCGACGATCTGGTGGCAGTGTGTGCACCGCGTATGATGGAGATCCACGGCGAGTGGTTCGTACGGGGCGGGATCACCACCCACGTGACCTGCAGTTACGAGTCCGAGGAGTGGCTGCTGGAAATCTAGCCCGCGCTCAATCGACAACGATTGGCAAGCGACGCGCGCACTCGGGACAGCACCCCTCGGGTGTCAACCGGCTGTTGGTACGATAACCGTTTCGCTCGATGACAGTCGTGCCACAACCGGGGCAATCGGTATTGCCCCAACCGGCCTGCATGATGTTCCCGATGTAGACGAAACGTAGTTTCTCGTGCGCGACTCGTGCGGCGCGCAGCAACGTCTGGGGCGGCGTCGCCGGAGCGTTGAACTCGTAGTGCGGTCGATAGGCCGACAGGTGTAGCGGAATGTTGTGGTCGATGGCGGCCAGATGACCCGCCAGACGCTGGAAGTGGCCATCGCTGTCGTTGTGCCCCGGAATGACCAGATTGGTCACTTCGAGGTGCACGCCCGAAGCGTGGATCAGATCGATGGTATCGAGCACCGGCTGGAGTCCGGCACGGCAGGTCTTGCGGTAGAAATCCTCATCCATCGACTTCAGATCGATGTTTGCTGCGTCGATCAACGGCAGCAGCTGCCGCAACGGCTCACGGTTGATGAATCCGTTCGACACGATGACGTTCTTGAGGCCCTTTTCGTGGGCGAGAGCGGCGGTGTCGGAGACGAATTCGTACCAGACCAGCGGCTCGCTGTAGGTATAAGCGATGCCGAACGATCCGTCACGCTGTGCGGTGGCGACGACCTCTTCGGGTGAGAGATCGGTGGTCTGGCCGCTGACCTGCTGGCTGATGGTCCAGTTCTGACAGAACTGGCAGTGCAGGTTACAACCCATCGCCGCGACCGAAAGGATCAGCCGGCCGGGGTGGTAGTGGTAGAGCGGTTTCTTCTCGATGGGATCGACCGCCGCGGCGACGACCTTGCCGTACTGCTTGGCAACCATTTCCCCGCCGAGGTTACCTCGCGTCTGACACAGGCCGTCCTGCCCCTCGCGGAGCTTGCACCCCACCGGACACAGATCACACACGACTTGCCCATCGGCCAGCGTGTGCCACCACGACGCAACGTGTGTCATTGCTCCGACTCCCCCACTTACCGGCGCCGCTGGAGCCGTTGCCACGCCCAGTCGGCTATCTGCCGTACTTCCGCGTCGGCGTCGGCGTCGGCCACCCGCTTCACTTCTTCGAGAAGATCGTCATGGCCGGCGCCTCCCGCCACCGTCAGGGCGTTGCGGCGTAAGCCTTCGGGATGGCAGCGCCACAGTGGCGTACGGCGGAACCGACGGCGAAATTCGTCTGAATCGATACGTAATAGATCACTGAGTTCGATCTCGGCGTGGTCGGTGAGGGTGGCATATTCGAAGGGAAGCGTGGGCAGCACAGCGGACGCCACAGGTGCAGCCGGCGCGGCAGGAGCATCCGGCGCGGCAGGAGCATCCAGCGCATCCGATGCATCCGATGCGACTGACGCGACCGGCGCGGCCTGCGCGCTGAACATTTCACTCCGGCCGGCACGCCGGGCCGCTGCCACATTCCACGGACAGACCGCCTGACAGATATCGCAACCGAAGAGCAGACCACCCTGCTGCGCGCGCGCATCATCAGGCGCGCGGCCGCGCCACTCGATGGTCCAGGTCGCGATGCAGCGGCGCGAGTCCAGGGTGAACGGCGCCGTCAGCGCGCCGGTGGGGCAGGCATCGAGACAGCGCGTGCATCGACCGCAGCGGTTGGTGTCGGCGGCGGTGCCCAGAGTAGCGAGGTCCGCCGCGCCGGGTTTCGACCGCGGCGCCACCGCGTAGAGCGGCGCGGCGTCCGGATGCCCCCCGGCAGACATTCCGGCCACGACCAGATTGGACGGCGCCACCCCCAGGAACAGGCCGGAACCCAGCCGTTCGTGGATCAGGCAACTGTTCTTGCCCAGGAAACCGAGACCGGCCAGCCAGGCATACTCCCGCTCGAGATAGGGCCCGGTGTCCACGGCCGGCTGGGCGCGCAGGCCCGGCAGCGCGGCGGCCAGACCATCGACCACCGATCGGATCGAGGCGAGCAAGACATCGTGGTAATCGAGGCCGCGGGCGTAGCGGGCCACGCCATCGGTCCAGGGTCGGCCGGGCTCCGCGCCGACCGCTGAACTGCGATCGTCCGGATCCCAGCCGTCACCATAGCGTTGGGCGAAGACGAGCAGCGAGCGCGCCCACGGATTGCGGCGGGTCGGATCGACGCGATCGTCCGCACCGCGTGCGAGGTAGGTCAAGTCGGCGTGGTATCCGGCCGTCAGATAGTCGCGCCAGCGGTCGGCGTGGGGCAGCGGACACGGCACCGCGACTGCACCGGCGAGGTCGATGCGCGCCGCCGGACAGAGGTCCGCGAGCAGAGCGATCAGGCGGTCGCGCGTAACCGAGATGGCCGCAGTCGGCGCCGGTGAACCGGACATCACATCTCCCCTCGGGCCGCTGAACGCTCGTCGGTCGCCTTGACCGGTACGGACCGTCGGGTCGAGCTAGCGTCGCAACGCCTGCGCCTTGAGCCAGCGATCGTACAGCGCCAGAAGCACGGCCGTCGAGAGCGCGAGCACCGCAAAAATCAGCCACATCACTTCGGGCTTGTCGACCCCGCCGCGCTCGACCGGGCCGAAGTGCTGGTAGGTCACACCGCTCAACAGGCCACCGAACAAGTTGCCCAACGCCACGCACCAGTAGAAGTAACCCATGTAGAGCCCGACCTTCTCCGGCGGAGCGATACGGCCGGCGTACTCCTTCGACTTGGGGCTCGCGAGCATCTCACCCACCGAGAAGGTCAAGATGGCGATCACGATCATCCAGCCCGCCTGACCGAAGACGAACAGCACGAAGCTCAACACCGTGATCATCACCCCGGCGATGATGGTCGTGAGCGGCTTGAACTTGCGCGACAGGTATGAGATGGCGACCTGGCCGACAATAATACCCAGGGCATTGAGGTTGATCAGGTGCTCCGGTTTGATCTGGCCGTGATCTAGCACCGCCCGGCTCCACTCGCCAGTGTTGAGGCCGAGTCCATGCGCTGCGTCGACCACCCAGCCGGCGATCGGACCGAGCGCGTGGATCAGGTCACTGGTGTCGGTGTAGTCGCGAATATATTCGGGCAAGGTCATGAAGATCTGATTGAAGCTGGTCCAGAACCCGGCCATCAACAGCAGGAACACGAGGTAGCGCCCCTCACCCACACGCATCGGCTGCATGAGCCACCGGCCATCGCCGCGCTGCCCGACGGAGCGCAGACCGAAATCGGCCAGCAAGTTGATCACGAGCCAGCCACCGGCCAGCGGTAGAATCAAGCTCGCCGAGAGCCATTTCGAACCCATCACCAGGATCACGAGCATGCCGACGATCGTCAGGAAAAAGCGGCCGTTACCGATCACGGCGACCATACCGCGAAAGACGTCGGCCAGGCTCCGCTGCGCCTCTGCCTCGTCGTCGCGGGGTGGCTCGCGGTAGACGATGAGCGCAACCAGGCCCATCAGCAGGATCCAGATTGCCGAGGCGTAGAAGACGTATTGCCAGTCCCAGCCGCGCACGATGCCGGCGACGATCGGCCCGAGGAACCCGCCGATGTTGACCATCATGTAGAAGATGCCGAAACCCATGCTGCCGGTTTTTTCGGTGGTGCACTTCGCAACGGTCGAGATCACCACCGGCTTGAACATCCCGTGCCCGACAGCGACCAGCAGGTAGACCATGAAGAAGCCCCAGAATCCGTTGGGAACACCGAGCAGCAGGTAACCGGGGATCATCACCAACGTCGAGGCCACGAACATGCGCCGGAAACCGTAGCGATCGGCCAGGGCACCGAACACCGCCGGAAAGAGGTAGAGAAAAAAGGTCGCCAAGCCCTGGATGACCCC
>JAUVBS010000271.1 GCA_030591105.1 bacterium
CCACGATCCGCTTTTCCCTGCCCCACGACGGTCGCGTCGTGCTCGCGGTTTACGATGCTCTCGGCCACAAGGTTCGTACCCTGGTCAGCGCCGAGCTGCCGGCCGGTCTGCACGAAGCGGTCTGGGCCGGACGCGACGACGCCGGACGCCGGGTCGCCACCGGTATGTACCTCTACCGTGTCGAGACGGAGGACGGCGTATTGAGCCGCAAGATGACGTTGGTCAAGTAGGTCGGGGGGCGGCTGGTCCAACACCTTGGTCATGGGGGCGTTCGCCGCCACCTCCTGTGGCGGCTCACTCCGCACTCCGGCTCCTTCGCCATCCTGGCTGCGGAGCCTGCGTGAGGCCCCATGGCCAAGGTGTTGGACCATCCGCCCCAGACTTAGCTTGGGGACGGAACGGGAAGACATAAACAAGATAAAAATTATCCTCTATTGTACTTGACCTATCTAGTATTATTCTGGTATAGTGAATCAAATCCACGTTGATAAAAGGTGGGTTTTATTAGCCACATGCGGAGACATCTGGTCACTCCTTCGCGATACCAGGCCTCTGGCATCAACAGGAAACTCCAGAATGAGGGAGATGGAGATGAAACGAATGCAATGGAAGATCTTGATGACTGCTTTCGCGCTGGTGATCGCGGTCGGTCCGGCATCGGTGGTCTTCGGGCAAGATGTCCTGGTCTGGGCCACCGGTAACGTGACCGGGGACACCCAGGGCGTCGCGGACTACGTCATGGCCTCGGGCTACTTCAACTCGGTGACCGCCAGCGACAACGCCTTCGAGACGCTGGAGACACTCACCGGGTACGACGCAGTGCTCTACTTCACCAACGGCGAAGACGGTGACATGGTAGCCATCGGTAACGTGCTGGCGGACTACGCCGATACCGGTCGCCGTTTGGTCATCGCCACGTTCAGCTGGGCGGACCAGGGTGGGAACACCCTCGCGGGCCGGATCATCGATGAGGAGATCAGCCCCTTTGTCTTCGATGGTTCGTCGCTCTACACGAACGTGACCATGGACAGCAACGACGGCCACGCGATCTTCGATAACGTCGACGAGATTTCGGGCTACTATCACGACGACGTCACTCTGACGACCGGCGCTGAACAGCACGCCACCTGGAGCGACGGGGAGCCTTTGGCGGCCGACAAGGGGAACGTCGTAGCCATCAATCTTTTCCCCGATGATTCTTGGGGAAACCTCAGCGGTGATTTCGAGGCTCTGTTCGCCAACACGCTGCGCCCCAGTGTCGTGGCCACCGAAATCGCTTCCTGGGCACAGGTCAAGGCCGCGTACCGGACGCGCTAGCTCTGCCGATCCGAGGCTGAATGATCGACAGTCCTGAAAGACGCGGCCGGGTGATTTTTACCCGGCCGCGTTGTGTTCCCAAAGCAAACCGCCCGGCCTACAAAGCCGGGCGATTTATTTGTACGCAATGTGCCGGGTGCCGAAGGGCGGCGCTTTCTACCACAGGGGGCGAAGCAGCGCGCCGAACTACCTTTCGACGCGGCACGTGACTTACCGATACATGGCCTTGATGCCACTCCACGTGGCGGCCGCCGTAGCGACGGGCCCCTCGAAACTGGCCGTCACTTGCATGGTGGCAGTGCGGCCCCAGCCGTTATCCGGATCCCACATACCTTCGTACCAAGCCCAGGTCTCGACCCCATTGTAGGAATCCTGCCCGCCAGTGCCGGTGTTGTCGTACCCGAAGCAGAAGTAAGTGCCGGCCGGGATGAGGATCGCCTCGGCCTCGACATCGACGTAGGTGTAGGTTGTCGGCGGGAAGGTCGACGGATCTGGATCCACCGGTGTGAACGGGCCGTAATAATCCGCCGTATAGGCATCGCCCGCTGGCGGCATGATACCACCGAGGCCGACCCATACGACCCAGCCATACTCTTCGGTCGGAGGACCGCAGCAGGGGAAGCCGAATTCGAGCAAGAAGATGTCTTCACCCGAATCGTTCAGAGCCGTGGTGATGAACCACTCGCCCCAACCGTCACTAGAACCGCCCGTGGTGGGCACGAAATCCATGCCGCAAGTGCTCCACTCCCAATCGACATCACGTGGCTCGGCGGGATCGCCGGGCGCTGCCGGACGATCCGGAACCGTTGAACCATCCTTGCTGACGACGCCACCAAGCACCGGAGCAGCACCGAGTGCCGCGACAGCCAACAGAAGCATGATCGTTTTCAACATAACGCACCTCCAAAAATGAAGGTTTACTAGGTGGATTTGAACATGAAATGACTAGATGCGCAGACTTCACCCCCCTTGCGCGGCGCGATTCTATCAGGTTCTGAGGGAAATTTCAACCCGGTTGGCGCCAGAACACGTGGAACCCGTAAGGCGATTCAACAACCTCGGAGACCGCGCCGGGCTGGAGTTTGAAGATCACTGCCTCGATATCGGGTGACAGTGTGCCCGGCTCGATCCAGCCCAGATCGCCACAGGCGGCACGGTTGCCCGGATCGTCGGAATACTTCCTCGCCAATTGACAGAAATCGGTCTTGTTCTGTACCGCCTGTTGCCGGATTTTCTCGGCGAGTTGTTTGGCCTGTTGGTGGCTGCGGGTGGCGTGCGAGGCATTCTTCCGCGCGTCGTGCCACGCGATCAACAGGTGGTGGATGTGGTACCAGCGCACCGGCTCACGGCGGATGACGTGGAAGCCGTACTCGGTCTCGAGTACGCCGCTGATCTGTCCCACCTCGAGCCCGAATACAGCTCGGTCGAAGGCCAGGGTCATCTCGCCGCGTTGGAAGATCCCGATGTAGCCATCGCGATCGCGGGTGTGCTCGTCGTCGGAGTACTTGCGGGCGAGCTCCTCGAAACTCGCCCGGTCCGTGCGCAGCAGTAGGTGCACGCGCCGCGCGGCATCGTCCGCCTCGCTGCGTGAGCGTGTGATCTGCGGACCAGCTTCGCGGCTGCCGGTGTACATGATCAGGATGTGCGATGCCGCCGCTTCGCGGTCTGCCGCCGCCGCGGGCGAGTTCTCGGCCAAGGCGGGAGGTGAAGCCGTACCGTCGGCGTTGGATCGATCACCTGGATCGTCCTGCTCGCTCTGCTGGCAGCCAGTCATTGCGCTGCTTACGAGTGTGACCAAGGCCGCGAACAGGGCAACGAGCGCCAGTGCACGGATATCCGCTCTTCTCGCAATAAGTCTCGTAGGTAATGGCTTCAATTTCATGGCGAAATCCAGTTCAGATCCACACTCCGCGGACGATAATGACCAGGACCGGCGGCCCAGAACAACATATACCCGATCCCAATCGGTTCAACACCTAGGAAAGGCCGATAGTGCCCGAAGATCTCCCCTTTCCCGACGACTCGCTGCCGGTGATCGACGATACCCGGCTGAGTGATGAATTCGGCGATAGCCCGGAGATCCTCGCCGAACTGCGTGATCTCTTCTTGCAGCACGTCTCTGACCTGATCGCCGAGCTGGGCGACGTGATCGCCGCCGGCGACGCAGCACGGCTCGCGCAGACGGCCCACACCTTCAAGGGAGCCTGCGCGACGTACGGCGCCCCTCGTCTGGCCTTCGTCTGCGCCCAGCTGGAAAAGTTCGGCAAGGAGGCCGACCTGGCCGCCGCCGCCCATTATCTCGGGGTGCTCGAGGACGAGGGCTCTCGCGCCGCCGCCGTCGTCGCCGGGATCACTGCCCCTTGAATCTCGGCTTCCCTGCCTGTTCAACGATCCGCCGCGCCAGCAGATGATAGATCTGTAGTTCCCAATCTACGATCCCCGCGCGCATGTGCAATTGACGCAAGAAGTTCAAGAACTTGCGCTGCTCGAACTCCGAGTAGTCGAGAATCTCCATGGCGTAGGCGAGGTGGCCGTACATGGTGTCGAGTTCGAACTGCGTCGGCAGCCGGGTCGCCCGATGCGGATGCCCGACCGCCATCTCCGGCAGTCGCGGCGAATCACCTGATGCGGAAAGCGACGCCGTTGCAGTCGCCCGCCCCAGTGCCTGCCGAATCTCCCAGCTATAG
>JAUVBS010000211.1 GCA_030591105.1 bacterium
CGCGGCGTGTGGAGCCAAGATCGTTTGAGTCCACATTAGGAATTATACCACATTTTCGCCACCAATAGGGCCGCAAAAGCCCATCCAGATGGCGCGTTTAATCGCGCGTAGGTATAGGCGGGAAACCAGTTTACTTACGGAGATCCGTCCCCGGCGCGGCTCTTCTGTTGCCGATGGGTTTGCATCAGCTTGTACGCCACGTAGTACTTGGCGATGTTGCTGACGTACTGCACGGTTTCGCGTCCGATACGTCGGGCCGCGACCACCTCGACGTTACCGAACCAGATGTTCGGATCGAGGTTCATCGTCTCCGCTTCGGACCGGATTTGACGCACCCGACGCGGCCCCGCGTTGTAGGCGGCGAACGAGAACAGCGCCCGGTTGATCGGATCGATACCTTCGTCGCTGAAGTAGCGATCACTGAGAAAGCGCAGATATTTCGCCCCGGCGTGGATGTTGTTTTCCAGCAGATCGATGCGCGCGATGTCCACGTACGGCTCGGCCGCGGTCTGGGGTAATACCTGCATGACCCCGACGGCACCGGCGCTGCTGTGTACGCTCTGTTTGAGACGTGATTCCTGATAACCGAGCGCGGCGAGCAGCATCGCATCGAAGCCGTACTGGTCGCCGTATTTCGCGAACAGGTGCTCCATCGATTCATACCTGAGCCGGTGCTTGGCCGTCAGCGAGTTGCGTACCCAGGTGTTGCTCTCGAAGTAGCGCCTCAGCAACACGTTGGCGAACAGCGTACCGGCCTTGTGTTTCTTGACGAAGGCGTTCACCACCTCGCGCAGTTGCGGACTGTCCTTGCGGAAGGCCCAGGCGATCCCGCCGCCGGTGCGCACCGCGAGGTCTTCGTGGACGGTGATCTCCTTGAAGATCTGCTGCCAGAACCGCGCTTTGTGACTGTCCACGATAACCGTCGGAATCAAGCTAGCGTTGACCATCTCGAGCAGGTCTTCGTCTTCGAGGAATTCCTCGGCGGGTACCAGCTGGATCGGATCGAGCCCGCGCTCGGCGAACTCCCGGTTCAGACGCTCGAGGCTGGTCCAGTAACTGGACGATCGGCGCGCGTGCACCTCCTGACCAGCGAGGTCGTCGATCTTTGTCAGAGGCGGTGCCGACGGTCCGGTGACCACCAGTTCACTCACATCAGTTATTCCCGGCAGCGAGAACTCGATGTCTTGCGCGCGCTCCGGTGTGATGGTGAGGTTCGCGGCGGCGATGTCGCCCAGACCCGCGGTGATTCCGGAGATCAACTCGTCGCGTCGGACCGGAATGATGACCACGTTCAACTTCAACGTCTTGGTGCCCAGACGCTGATTGACGAACTTCTCGAACTTCCTGAGGGTCTCGTACGTCAGCCCCCGCTGCGATGCCCCGTCGAGGAAGTAGTTGGTCTTGCTGTAGGTCACCAGGGCCCGGATGAATCTGCGCTCGACCATACCGTCGAGGTCCCCGCTCCACGCTCGGTCGAGTCCCAAGACGGCGGCGAAGGAGCTGACCGGTTGGGGGCCTGCTTCGTCGGCGGTTTCGTCGGCAGTTTCACCGCCCGCTGCGCCCGCGGTTGTCTCGGTTTCGTCGGCCGATCGGGAGCAGGAGCCGAGCGGAACGAGCAGGACGAGCAGCACGAGCGAAGCGAGCAGGACGAGTAGAATGAGCGAAGCCGGCGTCGGTAACCCGAGTGCTCGGTATTCGCGCAGGGCGTTTCGTTTCATCGCGATTACTCCGGACTAGAGTCAGCGGTGGACCGCAGCCAACGCGCGCAGGATTTCCCGGCAGAAGTCGGTCAACGACGGATCGCGGGCGCCCATGACGATGACCAGATCACCGTCCTCGGCTAGCGCGGCGATCGCTGCGGCGATGTCGTTCCGCGCGGGCACGAACCTCGCGTCACGTCCGCGCGCGGTGATACCGTCGGCCAGGTCGGCTGACGAGATGTCGCGCGTCACCGTACCGCCGGCATAGTAGATCTCCAGCAACCACAGTACGTCGCGTTGTGCCAGACCGGCGGCGAAAGCCGCGATCAGATCGTCGCGCAAGAAACGCGTCGGGCCGTAACCATGCGGCTGAAAAACGGCCAGAATGCGCCGATCGCTCAGATGCACGGTGGCCAGCGCGGCGGCGATCTTGTCGGGGTTGTGCGCGAAATCGTCGATGACCTGGACGCCGGCGGCGCTGCCGACCGTTCGCATCCGCCGCGCCACGCCACCGAACCGGCGCAGCGGCTCGGTCATGGCCGCCAACGGTACTGCCGCCGCAGCGCAGGCGGCGATGGCGGCGGTGGCATTATGGACATTGTGCAGACCGGGCAGCGGCAACGTGAACGAGACCCCAGCGACGGTAAAGCTGCTGCCATCTGGCAGCGACACGACATCCACGGCCCGTACGTCGCACCGATCTCCGCAGCCGAATACGGTGGCGCCCTGCTGCAGCTCGCGCAGGTCGATATCTTCGCCGATCAAGAAAGGTCCGCTGCAGTTGGTCTTGAACGTCATGAAATAACGCGCGACCTCCTCGGGCTCCTTGTGATCGCGCTGCAGATTGAGCACGACTCCGGCCCACGGTCGGTAGCGGACGAGACTGCCATCGCTCTCATCGGCCTCGATCACGAGCCAGCGGTTTTGGCCGGCGGTTTGGTTGGTGGTCTGGCCCGCCCAGGCGTTCCCGAGGTAACCGGCATCCTGGAGAGAGGTGAGCGGTCCGCCGGTCAGCAGGCTCGGGTCCAGACCGGCGCCGCGCAGGATGGCGAACACCATTGCGGTGACAGTCGACTTGCCGCTCGTGCCGGTGATCGCGATGGTACGGTGGGCGGTGACGTGGCGCGCCAGCAGCTCGGAGCGGTGCAGGATCGGTACGCCGAGTTCGCGTGCGGTACGCACGTCGGCGATCGTCTCTTCGACCGCGGTGCTCACGACGATGGCAGCGCAGTCCGCCTGCGGCGCACTGCCGTCTTGCGGAACGATGGTGATCCCGAGTTTTTCGAGGTGCTCGCGAATCTCGGCGCGCTCGCCGTCGTCGAAGGCGCGGTCACTGCCGGTGGTACGACCGCCCGCCATGGCGTGTAGCTGGGCGAGGGCGCTCATGCCGCTACCGCCGACGCCGACGAAGTGGAGCCAGTCGGTCGATGCCAATCCGTCCTGGTTTGGCTCTGGTTGCGTTCCCGGTCGCGGTTCTTTCACGTGTCGTTGGTTCCCGTCGCCGTGCGCGAAGCGTTGATCGTGCCCGAAGCGTTGATCGTGCCTGGAGCGTTGATAGCGCCGAGTGCGTTACCGATTCACCCGAGACTCATGCTATCATCGACTGGCCATCTTTGTCACCGGAACCGTTGCCATCGGAGCGGATCGTTCATGTTACTTGCCAACAGTGTCCTGGTCGTTCACGCGCTCTTTGTCACCTTTGTGACCGGTGGGCTCCTGCTGACTGTTGTCGGTCTGTTGCGCGGCTGGCGTTGGGTGCGGAATTTCTGGTTCCGGCTGGTGCATCTGGTCGCCGTGATCGGTGTCGTCGTGCAAACCTGGCTGGGCGTGGATTGTCCGCTGACGACCTTGGAACACAACGAGCGTATCCAGGCCGGCCAGGCCGGTTATCCCGACGGATTCATCGCCACCTGGTTGCACCGAGCAATCTTCTACGATGCCGATCCGCAGGTCTTCACCATCGCCTATTCGCTCTTTGGTCTGCTGGTCATCGCGACCTGGATCTGGGGCCGTCCACGGCGCCCAAGGGCCCGTTTCACGATCGGTTCCAGGCAGAATTGACCCGTATCGAACCTCGTTACACGATGAATTAACGTGTACCCAACTTCGTTACACGATGAATCGACGTGTACCGAATCTCGCTACTCGATGACCACCGAATCGTCCGGTTCGATCCGGTCGAATAGATCGATGATGTCGTTATTGGTCAGGCGGATACAGCCGTGCGAAACCGGCTGGCCGATAAGGCCCACGTGGTTGGTTCCGTGCAGGTAGATATTACGCTTCAGCGAGTCGACACCAGAGCCTTGGTTCACCCCTCGCTCAAGTCCCGCGAGGGTCAAGATGCGCGTGAGTATCAGGTCGCGCTTGACTGTGGCGACGTTCTTGTCGGTCGGGCTCCAGATCTCGCCCGTCGGCTTGCGACCGACGAAGACCGTACCCCAGAGCATCCCCGCACCGATTTTCTCGTTAATACGGTGCACCCCCGGGGGTGTTCCGCCACTACCCTCTTGTGCGTTGATCCCGGCAGCCGCGGTCGAAACTGTGTAGCGGAGGGGGTCCGCAGGCTTTTCGATCAGCAGCAGCTCTTGATGGGAAACATCGACCAAGAGCCAGCGCGCCGGTTCTGCGCCGAGAACCCGTTTGAGCCGTTTGATAGCTCGGTCCAAGACTGTGTCATCAACCATCGCTCGTACCTCTTTGCCCAGCAGCATACCACTTTGGTCAACAGCGTACTACAAACCTCATTCTGGTGTCCCGTCCCAGGACGCTAGCCGGCTGTTTTAAAATTCGCCCCGTGCGCACCCTCATGATAGTCTACTCGGCGAACATGGGGATTACAGTATTTAACGTGGTCATGATGCTAAGGTTGCTGGCGCCGGTATATGATAGATCCCCCGGGGGGTCCTCGGCGCTGCCGAACCTTGCCTTCCGGTAGGTCACGGGCCACCTTTGAATCGGTTAAATTTATAATGGGC
>JAUVBS010000380.1 GCA_030591105.1 bacterium
AATCGCGCAGGCCGAATCCGCTCTCGAAGCCGTTCGGGCCACCGCTGAAGTGACGCGAGGGAATCTCGGCGTCGAGATGCAGCCAGGGCAGGGCGTTCCATTCGATGAAGAGCAGAAAATCCTGGAAATCCACCTCGGACAGGTTGGTTCCGTCGGCGTACACGGTCGAACCCAACCGCCCCCCCAGACCGATGGTCAGCAGACCGTCCGGCGGCATGACCGCCGAGACCATCTGGGTCAAGAAAGCCGAGTCCTGAAGCGGTGCGATCTCGCGTGCGACCGGATCGGCCACCGTCAGGGCGGTGGTGACCTGTGCGGTCGTGTCGGCCGGTGCCGACGCCAAGCATACAGACGGCCCGGCTCCGGCCACGGTGAGCCAGATACCGAACAGAAGGATCGAACGCCCCTGTGTCACGCAGAGCCTTCTGTCTCGGGTGGCGGATCTTCGTCCGCGGCATCGCTCGGCTTGGCCAACTCATCGAGGTAATTCATCTGCAGGTCCATCACGGCGTTATCGAGCATCTGCAAGAGAGCGTCGGGCGTACCGGTACGGCACTTGACCTTCAGCATTTCCAGGATGTCGATACTGCTGCGCGCCTGCTCCAGATCGCGCTCGATCTCGCCAGTCATCGGGTTGGTGATCTTACCCATCTGCTGCATCGTCGCAATCTGGAGCGAGACCACGAGCCCGGCGAGCACCTGATCGTGTTTGTCCACATCGCTGGCGTCGATACCGTTCTCGACCGTGCCGTTCTCGTTCATGTTTCCTCCTTTGGCCTACAGGACGCGCGTGAAGTCCACCACCGGATCGTCGCGCGGATCAGCGATCCGAAGCCGGCGCGACGAACCGAGCCGCCGCGCCGTCGAATTCGTCCCGAATCGAGCCGACGACCTCCTCGACCAGATCCTCACGGGTGACCATACCGAGCGCTTCGCCACGGCGGTCGACGACCAGAGCCAGCTGGCTACCCTGGCTACCTAGCTCCTCGAAAAGCTCGTACGGCGACATGTCCGCGTCCACCTCCAAGAAGGAACGCATCAACTGCCGAGGAATTCCCACCGGCTCCTCTGCCGGAGGCGTGTCGGTCGGCTCCTGCCAGAACAGCAGGTCGCGCACCAGCAGGTATCCTTGAGGGCGACGCTGATCGTCATCGATTACCGGTAGCCGACTATGGCCCGAGCGTACCGCTGCGGCGATGCAATCGCTGCGTGTCGCCGAGGCGGACAGGGTGACCAGTTCACTTACCGGACGGACGATCCGGCGCAGATCGACCCGGCTCAGCCGAAGAAAACGGTCCATCGCCTCGCGGAAACGGCGGTCCTGGGTCTCGGGAATCGAGTTGCTCAGTAGCAACGCCGCCAGGTTATTGCGGTCGAGGCTGGCCTCGTCACCCTCGCGCGAGGGGGGCAGAGCCGCCCGCCAGAGAAAAGAGTAGCCGCGCAAGAACCACCGCACCGGCGTCACCAAGCGACGAAAAGCTTCGAGAGCCGGTACCGAGGTGATCATCATACGCTCGGGATATTCGCGGTAGAGAACCTTCGGCAGTATCTCGCCCAGCGTGATCAGCAACACCGATGAGACGAGCAGAGCGAGCCCTTGGCCCGACGTACCGAAGCGGGCGGTCAGAACCGCTGTCACGACTGCGGTGACCAGCACGTTGCTCAGGTTGGTACCGATCAAACAGGTCATGATCGGATCCTCGATGTCGCGCAGATGTTGGCGTAGCAGGTGGAGGCGGCGGTTGGTCCGCCTGGTGAGCCGGCGCAAGCGTACGCGGCTGACGGTCATGTAGCCGGTCTCGCAGCCGGAAAAGAAAGCCGACGCCAACAAACCGGCGGCGATGACACCGACCGTCAAACCGGGATCCAGCCCGTCGGTGCCGATGCCGTTTATCATGCCGGCACCTCCGGCTCGAGGTCGAGCTGGCGCACCAGGAGTGTATCGATCCGCTGGCCGGTCATCTCCAGCACTGTAAGCCGCATGGCGCCGTATTCGACACTTTCACCCGGTTGCGGAATGTGCCCCAGCTTCGCCATCACGAATCCGGCCACCGTCACGTAGTCGCGCGACGGCGGCAACTCGCAACCGACCTCTTCGCGAACCGCCCGTAGATCGAGCCGGCCGGTCATCACCCAGCGCCCCTCGCCCAGCCGGTAGACGCTGCCATCCATCCCGGTGGTTTCGCCCATCGCCCCCATGAGGGCACGCAGGCAGTCGTCGAGGGTCACGATACCGGTGAAGTCGCCGTGCTCATCGACCACGGCCGCCAGGTGCGTCCGACCGGTGCGCATCTCGGCCAGCAGAGCGGCGACGTCCTTACTCTCGGGGACGAAGGTCACCGGCCGCAACCGTCCCGCCAGCGGCACCGAATCGGCAGACCGTTCGAGCAGATCTTTCAGATGGATCACGCCGATCGGCATGTCCCGGCCTTCGCGCACCACGAGGTAGCGGCTGAATCGCGCGCGGCGAGCGGTAGCGGTCAGTTGTCGCCAGTCGTCGTCGTCGCTGAGGGTCACCACGTCGGTCCGCGGTACCATCACCTCGCGAACCTCGAGGTCGTGTAGCATCAACAAGCGCGCCAGAAACCGGCCTTCGGTTTCGCTCAGTGCTCCGTCCTCAACCGCCAGATCGCAAGCGGTTTGCAACTCCGAAGCGGACAGCGAGCGGCTGCCGGTCCGCTCGAACGGGAGCACGTGTAATAATGCGGCGATCAGCGAGCCGAGAACCAATTGCACCGGCCGCATGAGGGTCACCCACACCGATAAAGGTCGGTGAACGAGTTTGGCGAATCGACGACGCCAGCGCAACGCGAGCATCTTGGGTGTGATCTCGCCGAAGATCAATAATGTGATGGTCAACGCCGG
>JAUVBS010000296.1 GCA_030591105.1 bacterium
ACCGAACGAAACGATCGACGAGGACCCTCGTTTTACCCGAGCCGGCAGCCGCGCGCAGGATCACCGAACGATCCGGAACAGCCGCCCGGGCCTGGACCTCTCTCGCCGCGTCAATCGCTGCCTTCGTCATGACGGGTCAAGACTCCTTCTGCGCGGTTAGCATCTTGCGCAACGCGGCAGCTGTGGCCGGATCGATAACCGTACCTTCGGCATCGATCCGCTCCTCGATACGACAAGTGCTACGCAGCGCGCAATAGCGGCACGGGAACCGGCTCAGGGCCGACCCGGCCGTGAACGACGGAACGAGTGGGAACGGCCCCTGGTGCCGACGAGCGGCCAGCGATCCTGCCAGAATCACCCTCGCCGCAGCGAGTAGAACTGCCCGGTCGTCGGCTGTGCCGAGATCGAGCTGGGGTGTGCCGAAACCGGCCGCATCCTCGGCGACTTTGTAGTACGCACCCTCGACCACCTGACGGCGGGTACCGATTGGCGGAAGCTCCAGACCCTCGACGACGCCCGCCTCCACGGCCAGAGCATAGAGAGCCACTTGCAGCTCTTCACCCGCGCGGACCGATTTGAGCGTCGGCACTGCACTGGTCTTGTAATCGATGACCGCCAGGACAGGCGGCGTGCTGGCTGTGGTCGCGCCGCCGACCGCCGCGTCGATGCGGTCGATCTTGCCGCGCAACAAGAACGCAGCGGCGGCGGTATCGAGTACCGGCGCCGGCGTTTCGATCCCCTGTCGCCCGTCCTCCTCGGTTAGCCAGTCTCTTAGCTGGCCGAGCGAGAGTTTGAAGTTGACCTCGAGCAGCAACGGACGCCACCGCTTGAACCGTTCCACTTCCCACACTGCCAACGCTCCGCAAGCGCGCGCGAACCCGACCTCCCACAGACGGCGGACCGGGATCTCCGCGCTGCCGTGGCCGAATTTCTCGTCGGCGATGCTCACGAGCGCGTCGGCTGCCCCGACTGCGTCGCCGCGCGCCAGAGCTTGCCAACTCATACCGTCGGGCTTGAGCCATTTTGCCAGACAGTCGTGGACCAGACTCCCGAAATCGCGGCTCTGGAAAACGCGCAGGACCTGTTCTTCCTCTTTCAGGTCGTAGCCGCGCTCGAGCAGAAAGCGGTATGGACAGTCGACGAAGCTGGTCAGCGCAGAGTGGCTGAGGTGCGGCAACGGCCGCGCGGCATAGCCGGGGATCTCCGGCTGTTCACCGATGAACGCAGCCTGTGCCACGGCGATCTTTTGCCGGTCAGCAGGATCCTTCTGGTAGACGATATCATCGCCCGGCGACAGAGGCGGCTCGTCGCGAACCAGCAATAACCGCGCGACCTGGGGCGACGGTAGCACCGGCCGGCCAGCCGCTTCGGTGGGCCAGGTCACGACCACCTCGTCACCGTTGTGCAGCAAGCGCAGCAACAACTCGGCGTCGCACGCGTCATGCTCGCGCCAGGTCGGCAGGCCCAGGCCGCAACGGAAGCGGTCGCTCAACACCACCGGACGCCGTCTACGCCCCGGTAAGACCTCTTCGCGCAACCCGGCCAGGATCAAGAGATCGAATCGTTCGAGCCGCGCCTCGAGTAAACCCATCACCTGCACCGGTAAGAAGGCGGAGCGATGCTTACGCACGGTCCGCGCGCCGAGCAGACGCGCGAAGTCGCCCGTGAATTCGCTCAGTGATACTTCCGGCAATACGCCTGGACGATCTGCTTGGGCAGTCAATTCGTCTAGCAGCTGGGCTAGCGCGGACAGATCGCCGGTCTGCTCATCGCCGGCAGGGTCGATGGTCAAGGGACGCTCGGGCGCCAGGTTGGTCCACACCTCACGCAGTGATGACAGATAGTCGCGCCAGTCGTGGCGATGACCACCCCGCAAGCTCCAAAGAGGGTCGAGCGCCGCAGTGATCTGTTCGGCAAAGACCTCCATGCCAGCGGCGGCGGAACGGTCATCGTAAACGCGATCATACTCGCGAGCGAGTTGCAGCAGCGCCTGTCGCCCAGCGACGGCGGCCTGATTCGCACGGATGCGCTTCTCCAGCCGCAACGTCCAGCGCGTGTGTCCGCCGCCAGCGGTCTGCAGATCGACATACGGGTGCGTTAGCAATTCGAGTAGCTGATCGAACATCAGACCGGTGACCACGGTGCGCAGTATCGTGCGGACGAGAATCCCCGCCGGTCGGCTCGCCAGCAGCTGGCCACCGGTATCGTCGGTATCGATACCGGCATCGCGTAGTCGCTCGACCACGCGCGCGGCAAGATCGCGATCGGCGGTGGCGATACAGACGCGCCGCGCTGGTCCGGCAGCGGTCAAATGCTCGACCACGCGCCGCACGACCTCGCGACTTTCGTGTTCCGGATCGTTGCATTGGACCAGCGTCACCGGACCGTCGGGACCGAGTAGATCGACGGCGTCGCCGAGGTGAGCTAAACGTTCGTATAAGTGAGTGTCGGTATTGTAATTGTCTGCGGTGTGGTTGTCTGCGCTGTGGTTGTCTGTGGTGTGGTTGTCTGTGCTGTGGCTATCCGTATTGTGGGTGTTTGTTTCATCGCCGCTGGTAGACTCCGTGCCGCCAGCGGTCGCAAGTCTCGCAGCGACGCGCGACGCCGGTCGTAGCGGATACGTTGGAGCAGTGGGATCCCGGTAAGTCGCCAGCAATAAACGCGAGAGGGGATCGTCGGTGGACGGCTGAAAGAGGTGGGCATCCGCGTCGCCAACAACACCCCGCACGAAGCTGGCGACCACCGGTGGCAGCTCGGCGAAACCCGCCATGACGACCAGTGGTGGCGACGGTCCCGGCCAGCCGTCACGCTCTGTCGCGCCGGCGACCTCGACCAGCAGATCGATGTCATCACGCGGCACTGCGCGACGGTACAGCCGCCACGCCTCGCGTACCTTATCCAGATCGTTGAGCAACAGTTCCGCTGCGTCAGGCACATCCAACGCGAGTAGCGGTTCGAGATCGGCCTGGTCGAGTAGCTGCTCGTCCAGACGATAAAGCCGTGCTTCATCGAAGAGCGAGACCAGATCCTCCGCCAGAGACGATGCCGCTTCGGGGGTAGCGCGTAGCCACGGGGTATCGGTTAGCCGCCTCGCCAGTAGCAGCGGCCGTAACTCACTGGACGGCAACTGCACGTCAGCCAGCCCAAACCGGTCGGCCGCCTGCGCCGCCAATCGTAACGGCGTGGTGATCTCCGGCAGAACGAGCGCCTCGTCACCGCTCGCTTCGAGCAGCGCGTGCTGAAGCGTCGCGCAGGCACGGGTCGCGGGCAAGAGCACCAGAGTGTCGGCCAAACCAAGTGGCGATTCACCGCGGGCGTGCGCCAGCAGCCACTTTGCCAGATAAGGCAATTGCGGTTCGGAAAGGGGCAGGTCGTTTCGGATCAGCGGCATCAGATTGCGTTCGGGTTAGGGCACAGCCCGGCGGCGGCCGGCGGTTCGGTCGATACAGAGTCGGCAGCGAGATTAGCACAGCGGTCGATGGCGGACCAGAGCCGGTGGTGGCGCGTGACGTGACATTGCGTGACGACCACCTTGAAGACCGCGGCCACCCGAATCGGCGCCTGGGCCCGGGTCGCTCGGTGAGCCGCACCATGGTCCTCGATTTAGCGGTTGAGAACCCGGCCCTCACCTCAGGGTGCCGAATCCCGTGACACCGCCGGCAACTCAACCGCGGTCCCACTTCCCCGCTCATGCCACAACCGATGACAGGCTCCACAGAGCGTCACTAGAT
>JAUVBS010000509.1 GCA_030591105.1 bacterium
GCGTCGGCATGGCGACGGTGAATCTGGCCAAGGAGCCAGAGCAGGAATTCAACGGCTTCTACACAGCCTGCTCGACTTACGGTTCGTTCGCCTACCTGAAATTCGGTGCCATGCGCTTGTTCAGCCAGATGGCCCAAGACACCCAGCTGAAGATCGGCAAGACGGTGTGGGTCGCCGCCCACTCCGGTCCCGAGACCGCCGAGGACAGCCGCACCCACTTCGGCATTTTCAGCCCCGGCGTGACCCAGCTATTCCCCGATGGCCACGTGATCGACATCCACCCGTGGGAGTACAACGAGGTACCGGTCATGCTCGCGGCTGCGCTCCAGCAAGACGCGCCCATCGTCGCGCTGCACTTGACCCGTCCGCCGGTGGAGATCCCCGACCGGGCAGCACTCGGCCTGGGTTCTCATTTCGAAGCGGCCAAGGGCGCTTACATCCTGCGCGATTACCGCGAGGGCGAACTGCCGCAGGGCGTGATCATGGTCCAGGGCACCATGTCGACCTTCAATCTGATCCAAGCGCTCCCGGAGATCGACGCCGGCGGCGTGAACGTGAAGATCGTCGCGGTGCCGAGCCCGCAACTTTTCAAGCTGCAGTCCGAGGAATACCAGAACACGGTCCTCACTTCCGGCGACCGGCTCAACTCCACTTACGTGACCAACCGTAGCCGCCGCCTCATGCGCGACTGGGTCTTCAACCCGTTGGCCGACCTGTACGCCATGAGTAGCGACCGCGACGACCGGTGGCGGCCGGGCGGATCGATCGACGAGGTGTGCCAGGACGCGGGGATCGATCCGGTGTCCATCGCCGCGGGCGTTGTGCGGTTCGCCAACGTCTACGAAGAGCGGATGACGAAACTCGGTTCGATGCTCGAAGATGCCCGAGGGTAAAAACGCCGTTGGGCAAGACGGGCGGCTGGTCCGGACAGGCAACTGGACCGGACAGGCAACTAGCCCGGACTATTCATGAATCACCGACTGCCGTGTCGCGGTCTGTGATTTGAATAGTTCGGGCTAGAACTCGTTTCAAGACTCGTTCCGTAGCTATGGAGCATACGGCCCGACACCGTCGTCGATGGCCTGGGCCAAGGCGCGTTTGACTTCCTCGACGATCTCTTCCTTCGCACCGCTGTCGTCGCTGACTTCGCGCCGCTCTGAGGCCCACTGCGACTCGTTGGCGCGGGCGACCTTCAATTCCGGGCGCGGCGGCAAGTCGGCGGCACGCCGCAAAAAACGTAGGCCGTTGCCGTCGATCTCGGTATCGGCGACGATCAGGTCGCCGCGCCGTACCTGCTCGCCGACGACGTAGTGTGAAAGCGGAGTGACTAGCAACTGCTCGACCACCCGCTTGAGCGGCCGCGCGCCGAACTGCCGATCGTAACCGTCGTCGATCAGCTTGCGTTTCGCCGCTGGGGTGACCTGCAGCAGGAACGGTTCGGCGCCGCGCAGCAAGCGACGATGTAGCTGCAGGATCATGTTGTCGAGAATGGCGACGAGGTGTTCGTGCTGGAGCGGGCGAAAGGCGACGGTCTCGTCGAACCGGTTCAAAAACTCCTGGGGAAAGATCTTCTTGGCCGCCCGCAGCGCGGACTCCTGCACGTCGCGTTCTAGCTGCGTGGCGGAAGTACCAGGATCGAAACCGATGTTCTCGCGACCGAGGTGCGCTCCCATCGCTTCACTGCCGACATTAGTCGTCAAAACAATGATCGCGCGACGGAAATCGCTCTCCTCGTTGTTGCCGAGGATCACCGTCCCATCCTCCAGAATACCGAGCAGCAGATTCCAGAGTTTCGGGTGCGCTTTTTCCACTTCGTCGAACAGAACGAGCGAGAGACA
>JAUVBS010000423.1 GCA_030591105.1 bacterium
CCGCCGATCCTGGCGAGCAGTTCGACCCGGGTGGAATCCAGGCGGACCGAACGCAGGTAGGCAGCAACCGCTTCATCGTACAGCCCCAGGTGTTCGGCGATCGAACCGTGGGCAGCCGCGCCCTCGGCGTCTTCGTCCGGTAGTGTGGCCAGACGTCGGGCAAGCGGTAGCGCCGCGCGGTACTCCTGGCGGGCCATGTCAGTCAGCACGGCCATCTTCAGGCCGTAGGCGTACGAGCTGTCGGCGGCCACCGCTCGGCCGAAGGCGATCTTGGCCGTCGCGTAGTCCCCTTCGTTGAACAGCAGCTGCCCGTACGTCGCATGGAAACGCGCATTGGCGGGGCAGACGCGCACCGCCTCGCGGTAGTGGCGGAGCGAGGCGGGCAGCTCGCCGCGCTCGCGGTGATAGCGACCTAGCTGGCTGTGCAACAGCCCGTGGGGAAACGGCGCCAGATCGCTGGCGGTCGCTTCGATGCGCGCCAGCGCCCGCGGCTCGTTCGCATTCAGGGCGAACCAGGGCACAGTCAAGATCGCGGCCACCGTCAGCGTGCGCCCCACGGTGCCGGCGCTCGGCGACCGTAACTGCGGCGCCACGCCGAAGGTCAGCAGCGACGCGATGACCAGCACGGCGGCATGGGGAGCGAACAGATCCCAGTCGCGGACGATACCGAGCTTCATGTGCAGCAAGCTCATCAGCAGCACGATCCAGAACGACCCGGCCAGCAGCACTCGCAGCTCACGCAGCTCACGCGCGGGTGTCGCGGTCGTTGCCGGCGTCTGTTCGGGGGTCGCTGCGGTCTGCCTGCAGTGCGACCAGCGGGCCCAGACGAGCAACACCATCGGCAACGGTGCGAGTAACAGCACCAGGTTGGCGACGTCCTTCCAGTGCCGCCAAGACAGCAGTCCGTCCGGACCTTGCAGCGGTACGAAAATCGCAGCGCCTTGACCGATATGACCGAAGTCTGCCGCGAAGTGCGCGCGGTCGTAGCCGCTCAGCAGGTAAAGACCGCTCACCAGCGCTAGCGCCAGTGCTGGTGGCCACGCCACCGCCACCGCGCGTCGCCACCACGAGCGAGGCGCGACCGGCGACGGCCAGATCACCGTCGCTACGAGCAGCGGCGCGAGCAACAGTGCGTTGAGATGGAAAAAGAGTCCAATGCTCCAGGCCGCAGCCACCGCCCACAGCGCGAAACGTCCACGGTAGTGAAGTACCAACGCAGTCGTGAACACGAGCAAGGCGACGGTGAGCTGCGCGTAAGCTTCCACGTAACCCATGAACAGTTGCAGCGGAGCGTAGAACAGGAGCAGACCGTACAACAGAATGCGCCCGGCCCGTCCGTCGCAGAGACTGCGCGCGGACCAGGCCGCCGCCGCCAGCCAGGCGCCACCGGTCAGCACACTGACCACGGCGATCAGATTCTGAGCCGCCGCTTCACTCTGCAGGCCGAGCAGCCGGTAGAGCTGCCCGTGCAGGTGATAAGCCATCAGGTCGAAGCCGTGGTACGCGTTACCCTGATGGATCAACTGGGCCAGCAATTGCCCGTCGCCCAGCAGGTGTGTGCGGTCGCGTAGCAACCAGAACGACACCGCTCCCCAGATCGGCACCGCAAAGTAGGCGGCGCGGCGAGTATCGAGTAGCAGCGGCGCGGCGCGGTCGGTCAGCCAGTGACCCAGACGTCTACCCAACGGTGTCCAAACCACGATCAACCCGAGCAGCGGCACCAAAATCCGGAGCGGGAGCGGAAACCAGGCCAGGTGGTTGATCCCCCACAGCCACGGCGCGGGTAGGAACGAACCGGCCAGCTGCAGGAGCAACAGTCCGGTCAGCAACAGGCGTAGTGGACGTTCACCGGTCGGCACAGGTACCTCGTCAGTTGGCCGGGGTGAGGCGGTAAGTCGTGGCGGTGAGGCGCCGCGACGCCGCGCGGCGGCCGGTCCGGTAGCCGGCCGCTGTCGGTGGTGCATGATAGCCGGGCTTGGCCACGGTAGGCAACCGGCATCAGCTAGCGATAATCCGCCACCCGCCACGGTCGGCGACGGCCAACCACTAGACCCGTCCGATCTACTAAAATGCTGTGGACTTACCAGCCGGCGGGGGTAAGTAAACCAACGTAAATACTCCCTGCAATACCCACTAAATTGGATCAAATGACCACTAAAAGAGCCTATAAATGAAACTTGAGCCATTTGTACCCTTGACAATTGGATAATTAGAGATGTTATTGATCCCAATAAAGAGGAATGATCCCATTATTGCCTCTTCCTCGAGCGAGATGGAAACATGCGATCTCTGACCACGGAATTCCTCAATGGTATGAGTTTCAACGCTCGTCAGCTGGAAACGCTGATGACCATCGGCGCTTACCAGGGGAAGCAAACGCTCTATGAAGAACGACTGCCGGACACCCTGGTGACGATGGGGAACATCGCCAAGGTCGAATCGACGGAGTCCTCGAATCGAATCGAAGGTATCGTGGCTTCGCGAAAACGCATCCAGGGCATCGTGTTGGAGCACACCAATCCGGCCAACAGGTCGGAGCAGGAGATCGCCGGTTATCGCGA
>JAUVBS010000072.1 GCA_030591105.1 bacterium
AGCAGACTTGACCGGCCGTTGAAACACTCGCCACACATCCTCATGATCGTCTCTTCGACGAACCAGGAGGTCGCTGGCGTCCGCATGACAGGCCCCCCGGGGGATCTTCGCAGATGCCAACCTGCGCAGACCCCACCGGGGGGCCTTCTTGACGAGTTCTAGATGAACTGACGCAACACCCGCCGGATGGTCATACCTTGCACGAGGATGGAGAACACGACCACCAGGTAGGTACAGGCCAAAATTAGCTGTTTCTCGGGCATCGGCGGCAGCGACAAAGCGAGCGCCACCGAGATGCCGCCACGCAGACCGGCCCAGGTCAAGATACGCACCACGCCGGGTAGGAACTTCCGGCGTATGCGCAGCAGTCCGATCGGCACCGACACACTTATCAGCCGGGCGAGCAGGACCGCCGGGATCATCAACAGACCGGCGGCCGCGACCTGCAGATCGAAGACCACGGCCAGCACCTCGATACCGATCAACAAGAAGAGCACGGCGTTCAGCATTTCGTCGATCAGCTCCCAGAACTTCTCGACGTAATCAGCCACTTCTTCGCTCATGGCGAAGCTGCGGCCGCGGTTGCCGATCAACAGACCGGCGACGACCATGGCGATCGGCCCGGACACATGTAATTGGAACGCCAGGAAATAACCGCCCATGACCAGGGCGAGGGTGATCATGACTTCGACCTTGTAGTCGTCGATGCTCAGCATCGCCCGGTACGCGAGATAGCCGGCAGTCAAGCCCAGGACCACGCCGCCACCCACTTCCCTGACAAAGAGTAGCAGTAGACCGGCGACACCCAGCGGCGCGTGACCGTGGCCGGCGGCCTCCCCCACCACGGCGGTACCGTGCTGCACCACCTCGGCGGCCGGCCCGACCTGTGCTTGCAACAGCGCGACCAGACCGGTGAAGACCACCACCGCCACGCCATCGTTGAACAGCGACTCGCCGGCGATTTTCGCCTCCAGTTCCTTCGGCGCGTGCAACGTCTTGAGGGTGGCCATCACCGAGATCGGGTCGGTGGGGGAGATTAAGGCGCCGAAGACCAGACACGCCAACCAACTCGCCTCCAGACCGAGTAACGTGAAGATCCCCTTGCTCAGCAGTGCCACGAGGACCGTAGAGATCAACAGACCGACGGTCGCCAGCAACGCGATGGTCGCCTTGCGTTTGACGAAGTAGTCGAGGTCGGCGTGCAATGCCCCGGCGAAGAGCAGGAACGCGAGCATTCCGTGCATCAAGGCCTCGTTGAAGTCGATGTTGACCATGTAATCACGGATGGTCGCGACTAGACCCAGCCCCGGCGCCACCCAGTCGACCAGCATCACGCCGACCGAGCTGACCAGGGAAATCGCCAGCAGACCGACCGCCGAGTCGAGCTTCAGGTAGCGGTGATTGACGTAGCCGAAGAGGGCCGCCAGCGTGAGCAGGATGGCCGCGATGTCGAAGAGGTTCATCGTCGCGCCTTCTGGGCAGCGGCCAATGGCAGTGCGGTAACTGCGCGGCGGCCCACCCGGACCGCCGCGCCGCAAAAATCAGATTAGAAGAGTGCCCACCCGAGCATCAGCGACCAGGTGCGTTCCTTGTACGATATATTCTGCTGAGTGGGGTCCGTCATACTGGTCAAGCCGTAGGTGTAACGGAGATCCGCATGGAAACTGCCGAACCCGATCCCGACCCCGATCGGAACGCTCCAGACTATATCGGGGTTGGCCGCCTTGATGTCGACCCAGTTGTTATTGGTGTCGCTGCTCTTACTCTTGGCGTCGGTCAAGAAACCCGCGTTCAAACCGAGGTAACCGAACGGAGTGACCGCTACCAGGGGGATCTTGAGTATGAATACCACCGGTACGTCGATGTAAGTATAGCTGGTCTCCCAACCGGTCGCGCCGTTGATCGTACCGTCCTGGAAGCCCTTCTGCGAGTAGAGCAATTCGACGCGCAAAGGAAGTATGGGCACATCGGCAAAGGCCCCACCCACGAACCCGGTCTTGTTGCTGGTGTTGTCCAGATCGACGTTCGCCGCATTCACACCCGCTTTGACGCCCAACCCGGGTAACAGGGCCAGAGCCTGCGTCGGCCCGATCGCTATAATCAGCAGTATCACAACGATCCCGACGAGTCTTGCTCTGCGCATGGCAGCACCTCCGTTTTCACCATCCATGTGAAATCCGCGCACTAGCGTGCGATGATATAGCCGACCAGGATTGAGAAAGTACGGTCCTTGACCGTTACATCGCTCAGGATACCGGTCGCCTTGTTCAGATTTGTCAAGCCGTGGTGGAACCGGGCGTCGAGCACGAAGTTGCCGATCTCCAGACCGAGACCGAACAACAGACACCAGTTGAGATTCTCGACCCGATCATTGGCATCGACCCACTCGCCAGTGGTCTCGCTACTACGTTCTTCGGCGTCCAACAGAATGCCCAACGACCCACCGGCGTAGAAAAACGGGTGGACGATGCCATCGAACGGAACGTCTAGACGCAACAGCACCGGGAAATCCAAGTAGGAGTACTTGATCTCCCAATCGGTCACACCCTGAGAAGAACCTTTGGTGAATCCCTTCTGATCGTACATCGCCTCGAACTGGAGCGTCAAGAAATCGACGGGTACCCCGGCGTAGGCGCCGCCGGCGAAGCCCCAACGTCTCGATGTGCTTTGGGCGGGGCTCACCTCGGCCGTCGAAGAATTGGCACCCAGCTTGATGCCAATCGACGCCATCGGTTCGAAATCGGTCTCGGCGACGACCGGAACGGTCTGCCCGGCCCATCCGAACAGCGCGGCCAGAACCACAACAATCAGCTTTGAGCGGCGCATCGAAAACCTCCCTGACGGACTCCACAACTTGTGGGGCCGGTCCGCATCGTAGAGGCAAAGCCTATGCCACCGCACGTCTTTTTTCGTGGAGCGATATCGATCAACTGGCACACCCAGACCATACGCGGACTGCCGCTCGGCAGTGACGGGCACGATTTCCAACTTCGAGTCGTCGCGGGGTTACTGGTTCGGTCTCTGACTCTCCTGCCGCTCGGCCAGCTTCACGCGCTGCAACGCCTCGACGATCTCCTGGTTCTGGGGAACGAGTTTAGCAGCGTGTTCGAGGTCGGCGATGGCATCGGGCCAGCGTCCTTCGTAGTAGTTCAGCATACCCCGATTGTACCAGGCCACGACCAGGGACGGATCGAGCGCTAGCGCCTGATCGAGAGCGATCCGCCCACCGTCGCTGTTGCCGACGCGGGCCCGTGCCAGACCCAGATCGCTCCAGACCCGAGCCGAAGATGCGTTCAAGGTGACCGCCTCTTCCAGTTGTGGCAGCGCCGCCTCGAACAGGCCCTCTTTGAGATTGAGCCGGCCGAGCCAGGCGAGCGTGCGGTAATCGTTGCGCCGCTGCGCCTCGAACAGACGCCGCGCCCGCCTTAGATCGCTACGGGCCATGTCCAGTAGGTCGGTCTCCACAAACACGATGCCTCGCTCGCGTAGAGCATAGGCCTTGTCGAGGTCCTTGCGCACACAGATCCCCGCGGCATTGACGGCGCGTTCGGCCCAGAACTGGCGGTCAGCCGTGGTGCTCGCGGTGTGAAAGCGATCGACGGCCAGGGCGGCGTACGCCGAGTGCGATCCGGTGACACAGAAACGGTCGAAAGCCAACCACACCGGCATCAGGTCTTTGCGGGAGGTCGGACGTAGCAGCCGGTATTCGATACGCTCGAGACAGCTGGCATCACCGCACGGCAGCGAAGCGACGGAGAGATCGTAGCGGCGGGCCGCTTCGGCGTACCCACCGAGCGTCTCTTCGAGCGTCGCCATGTCGCGCCAGCACTCGCTGCGGTGAGCCAGCTCGGGGCGGATCGCAGAGGTGAGCGGAGCGTCTTCGCCATCTTTGGGCCGTACCGTCTTGATGGCGCCTTCCTGGCCGGAGAAGAACGCACGCGCCTCGGTGAGCAGCCCTCGGTACCAATCGCCCAGGCCCATGATCCAGCGGGCATCGTTGGAGAACTCATCGTAGCGCATCAGCTGGCGCGCTTTGTCCCGGGCGTAGCGGTACTGTCCGCTACCGGCCAGGAGCAGACCTTCGATCTGAAGGGTCAATTCGTCGTCGGGACTGATGGCGGCGGCGGAGTCGGCCCAGGCCAAGCCATCGCGCCACTCACCACGGTCGTAGTGGAGCCAGGCATAGGTCAGGGCGATGTCGAAACGTAGGCTCGGTCGCTCAGTTACGGGGGCACGGCCGACGGTACGGCGCGCCAGTTCCAGGTAGCCGCGGGTAACCTGAGTCTCGCCGAGCCATCGCACCATCTGCGCCAGCTCCAGCCAGACGTGCACTTGGTCCGGCGCCAGCCCCACTGCGTTGTGCAGAGCCCGCAAACGTTCAGCGCCGGAAATGGCACTTTGTGCCCGCTGCCACCAGTTGCGCGCTTCCGTGCGTCGCGCCGCTTGCTCCTGCACCGGCAGAGCCAAGAACACATCGAGTCCGATGGAGTCCGCCGCAGCGTTGTAGCGCAGATCGTCGGGGTAGACACAGGCCGGTAGTGGCGGACCGCTCGCTCCACACGCTACCAGCGCTAGCGAAACGGCAAGGAGACACAGACCGCTCAGCATACGCAAACCCCGCCGCATATCGAAGGCGGCGGGGCTTGAGTTTTCGCGGCCCGATCGCTCGTTCGGGCGCATGCCGTTCCCTCCTGGCTTACCCGTAACGCTCACCCAGAACCCGTTACAGGTGTTCGCGACGTGTCAGGAACCGCTGTACAGTCGGCCGCGCGTCACTCCTTCTCGGGTACCGCATGCGCGATCTCGGCCCACCGTTTCTCGTAGTCGAATGCCTTGAACGTCGGGCTCTTATCGTTGTGGCACTGCTGGCAGAACTCAGCACCCTTGACGATCTGCAGCCCGGCAGCCTTGGCGGCTTCGGAATCCACCATGATCTTCTTGGACTTGTACGCCGAGCCGGGACCGTGGCAAGCCTCGCAGCCAATACCTTCGGTATCGACGTACTTGCCCTTGGCGCTGACTTTCACCTCGCCGCCCAAGAACGCCTTGGTGACGTGGCATGCCAAACACTCTGCGGCCTGCTGCGGATCTCCCAGACCCTTCTCCGTGGCGATCTTCTTGGCTTCGTCGCTGGCCAGAGTCTCGTAAGCCTTGGCGTGGGCCGATGTCTCCCAGATACCCCACTGATCTCCGGTCTTGGCCTTGTGGCAGGTCTTGCACTTGGGCGCGCCGACCAGTTCTGGATCGGCGGCGGTAGCCTGAGCAGTCAGCAGCCACCCGCCTGCCAAGGCGACGACGGCCAGAGTCACGAACAGCCTTTTCATGGTGCCTCCTCGGCGCGGCGTCGCTTGGGCCACCGCGCAAAGTGGTTTGACAGTTACTTGACGCAGAAGAAGTTACACTCTGCGCGCCAACGGATCAACCGGCTTCGTGACGTCCCGGTTTTCGAATATCCTCTATCACTACCACTGGTGTAGATCCGCACGGTCTTTATACACCGGAACGTCTGATCTGTCACAAGTTTGTCAGGGACCGGTGATCGATCGGGCGAGATCAGTGGAACAAGCGATCCAACCAGTTACCCTTCTCCACCGCTTCGGCCGTCACGATCGAGACCGCTCCGAGCGGGTAACCGTCGAGTACAGCGACCGCCTGACCGACGACGTCTCCGGTCTGAAGCGGCGCCGCGACGCTCGCCGGCAGCTCCGGTCGCAACACCACCTGTTCGACCATGGTCTTCGGCACGCTGACGGTGAAGGCATCGGCATACGCGACCGCCACGTCCGAACGCTTGCCGCCTTTGACTTGCAACCGATCGGCGATGGTTTGTCCCGATCGCTCGACCAGCGTAACGGTGGTATAGAGGTTGAACCCGTAGCTGAGCAACCGCGTCGTCTCGGTGGCCCGCGCTCGGTTCGAGTGTGCGCCCATGACCACCGAGATCAACCGCGTACCCTTCTGGACCGCGGACGCCGTCACGCAGAAACCGGCCTGAGTGTGATAACCGGTCTTGATGCCGTCGAGACCGCGGTACTTACCGACCAGCTTGTTGGGATTGTAGAGTTCGAACTTGCCGTCGCGGAACGGCATCGTCTTGGTCGAAGCCCATTGGCGCGCCTCGGGGTACTGAATCAGTACGCGGCCGAGAATCGCCAGGTCGTAAGCAGTGGTTAGATCCCGTTGCTGGCCGCGTCCGGGCGGTAGACCGTGTACGGAGTGAAACGTCGTGTCGTTCATGCCCAGTTCTTTGGCCTCGAGATTCATCAAGTCGAGAAAAGCCTCGACCGAGCCGGCCACGTGTTCGGCCAAGGCGACGGCCGCGTCGTTGGCCGAGTGGATCGCCAATGCCTCGAGCAACTCCTCCACCGAGAACCGCTCACCGTGTTTGAGATAGACTTGCGACCCGCCCATCACGCTGGCTCGGGCCGAGACGGTCACCGTATCGGCCAGCGTGATGTCATTTTCGGCTATCCGCTGGAGAACGATCAGCTCGGTCATCATCTTGAGCATCGAAGCCGGCTGGCGGCGTAGATGGGGGTTATTGGCGACCAGCACCCAGCCGGTATCGGCGTCGATGACGATTGCGCTCGCAAAATCGCCTTCAAGCAGAGCAGGCGGCGGCATCGCCGCTGTATCCGTAGTCCCGGCGGAGGGGTCGGCAACTTCGGCATCTGAAGTCTGTGCGGCGACGAGCGCGCCGAACAGCAGGCTCGAAACCGTCACGAGGGTAAACAGGACTGCCAGAAACGCAGCGCGGCGAAGCTCCATCTTCAACATGCGTCGTATCCTCGGGCGAGGGGATGGTTTCACTGTTGTGGCGAAAGGTTAGGCGGCACCCGGTACCGTTGTCAAGTTCGCCGTGATGGGATTCTGAGGCGCTTCCTGGTGGGCGGAACAACACCTGGGTGGGAGGCCATCGGGTCAACCAGCGAGGAACTCGGTCGCTAGCTCGACACTCTTCTGCGGGCTGACCTTGATCTGCTCGTCGAGAACCTTGCCGTCCCCGCCGATGATCCAGTGACTGCGGATCACGCCGTGGTAGGTCTTGCCGTAGAGCTTCTTCTCGCCCCAGGCGCCGTATTTCTCGAGTACCTTGTGATCGGGGTCGGACAGCAGATCGTAAGGAAAGCCCTTGTTCTCGTGCCACTTCTTGAGTTTATCGACCGGATCGGGGCTGATGCCGAGCACGACGGCGCCGGCTTTCATGACCGCGGCATACTGCTCGGCGAACCCGACCGCTTGCTTGGTGCAACCGCCGGTGGCCGCCTTGGGGTAGGCAAAGAGCACGACCTGCTTACCCTTGAAGTCGCCGAGCCTGACCTGCTTGCCGTCCTGATTGAGCAGTGTGAACGAAGGTGCTTTCTTGCCAACCGCGGGCATGGCGATTCCTTTCCTTTGTGCCGTCGCAACCGTATCAGTTGCGTCGTCGAAAAACCATGACGTTACCGGAGTGGCGCGCCGTGATGAACGGACGCCGCGCGAAGTCGCCGTAGTGGCCAGCGGGCGTGAAACCGGCAGCTTCGTGCAGGTCGATGTACTGCGCGGCCAGGGCCGGGTAGAGGGAGACTTCGCCCTCGACCAGCACACGGTCTCCCACAGCCAGTCGCGTCGCGAAGCGTAGACGGCCCGGCGCAATGCTGCGGTACCGACGCGAAAACACGATGCGGCCGTCGTCCAGCTCGATGTCCGCGAACCGGTAACTCTCCCTCTCGATAATCGGGTCGAAGTTCACCGTCTGCACGATCCAGATCGCACCGGGCTGCAGCCGGGCGCGCAGATCGGCCAAGAAGCTCGGCCAACTCTCGAGCGGCAGATGCGCGGCGACATTACCGACGCAAAAAGCCCCGGCAAAGACGCCAGCCAGTTCGCTGACTCGCTCCATGGCGAGCTCCGCGAAGCGGACCTCGGGGTACTGTTCGCGCGCGCGAGCAATCATCTCTGCATCCGGGTCGATACCGACGGAACAGTAGCCATCGGCCGCCAACCGTCCGCAGTAGTGACCGCTGCCACAGCCGACGTCGAGCACACGCCCACCGGTACCCAGCTCCTCCTGTAGAAAGGCATAGGTCTGCGGACGGAAGGGGAAAATGCGCTCATAGTACTCGGCCAACGAAGTGTAGAAAGACACGGTAAAACCTTCCCGTCCCACCGGCGCAACAGGGCCGCGGACCCCTTGCGAGACCGTAGTCATCGCGTGATCTTGTGGGCAGAGCCGGCGTCTTTTTCGCCGTCGGTTTCGAGCATCGCAGAATCGACCCCT
>JAUVBS010000244.1 GCA_030591105.1 bacterium
CGATGATCGCCATGCCGTACTTCTGATCCGTGAAGGGGTACGGCCCGAAATACTCACCGCAGAAGTCAAGCATGTCGGGCAAGACCGCAAAGTCGTACCACGCTGCGTCCACCAGATCCGGATAGACGAAGTGGATCAGGTCGATGGTACCGGCCGGCCCGGTGTACGCTTCCTCCAGCGTGACGTAATTGCTGGCGGCGACCGAGACCATGTAGGTCGCGATGGGGATATCTTCCTGCCAACGGAAAACGGCGCTCAGTCGCCGTAAGGCAGCCAGTCCTCGATCGCCACGCTGCAGCCGTTGCCAGAGCGGCTCGGCCGCAGCGACCGATGGCGACCAGGCGACAGATTTCGAGACGGCGTTCTCATCGACCAGGTTGCCGACCGAAACCGCCGTCCAGCCTTCCGGCACCAGCAGCGCACAGCTAACGGTCGCTTTGTCCGCCAGTTGATCCTTACAGGGCCACCAGGAACGGGCCGACCACGGTTCGCTGACGCTGGCCACGACACCGTCACCGGCCGTGTTCTGTTCGAATCGAAATCCGTACAAACCTTCGGGCTCCGGCTGACCGGCAAAGCCTACGGCGAGCCGACCGGTCTGCCCGATCAGTAGCGGCTCAGCCAGCGTGACGACGATCCGATCGTCGCTGTGATCGAAGTCGAGCCAGATTGTCTCCCCATCGAGGGAGACCACGCCGACGACGGTCATCGCATCGACGAAATCGAGCACGACCTCCGGCAACACCAGGCAGCTCGTCACCAGGTCGATGGTCACCACCCCGCTGACGGTCTGTTGCGCCGGATCGATGGTCAGTTCGAGATCGTAATGGACGACGTCGTAGCAATCCTGGCGAGGATCCGCCAAAGGGGACAGACCGCGGGCCGGTAGAGCGGCGCCGCACCAGATCACGGCCAGGGCGCCGACCAGAACGGCTCGGCTGGACAGGCATGCTCGGATCCGCTCGGTCAACGTACCACACCGGGTACGCCCGACTGGCAGATCCTGGCGAGCATGGGTCCAGACAAGCATGTTCCGCCGCCTCGCTACGGATTATCCTGAATAACGCGGGCCAAGAAACGTATACAGCACCATGGTATCACACCGCCCCGCCATGGTGGCAATCAATCGATTGCGTCAATTGGTCCTTCGAAAATGCGGCTCTCGATTCCCGATCCCGAGCTAAGTCTGGGGCGGTCGGCTGGCTCGCGCGGCAAGCAGTGTAACAAACGATCCGTGAATCACACTCACTAACCCTGGCGGGAGCGGGGGTACCACGTGGTAACCACCGCCGGCCGGTCGCAACGATGACTGCCGACACGAATCGCCGATCTGGAGGATAGATCATGGACCGCACGGAACATAGCTCACACCCCGACCGGGACAACGGTCTGCAACACTATCTCGACACGATCGGGAGATACGACCTGCTTACCCCCGCGCAGGAGCGCGACCTAGCAAGCCGCGTCCGCCAGGGGGACCAGTGCGCCCTCGACCAACTGGTCAACGCCAACCTCCGTTTCGTGGTCAGCGTGGCCAAGCGATATGTGAACCGAGGTCTGAGCCTGCGCGACCTGATCGCCGAAGGCAACGTCGGTCTGATCACCGCGGCCAAGCGTTTCGACGAGCGGCGTGAGTTTCGCTTCGTGACCTACGCCGCCTGGTGGATCCGGCAATCGATCCAGGTCGCCCTCTCCGAACAGACCACCACCGTCCGGCTACCGGCGAACCGGGTCCGGGAGGTACGCCGGGCCAACGAACTCGAAATCAAGATGGAGCAACACCTGCAACGCCAAGTGACCGAAGATGAGGTCGCCGAGGCGCTGGCGCTCGATCCCCGCAAGCTGGCCCAGATTCGCCGCGCGTCGCGGCCGCTGGTGAGTATAAACGAGAGCAGTTACGAGGACGGTGAGACGCTTGCCGAGACGATCGCCGACACCACGGCCGTCGATCCAGAGCAGCAATTCGCCGCCAGCGAATTGCGCCGCGAACTCCACGCTGCACTCGATCACCTCGATGAGCGTGAACGCCACGTTCTGGCCCGCTACTTCGGACTCGACGAAGCGGCGCAGATGAGCCTCGAGGCGATCGGCCGGGGAATCGACCTCTCGCGTGAACGGGTGCGCCAACTCCGTAACCGGGCTATCGAACGCATCAAGGCAACCGGCGCGAAAGCAACTCTCGCGGAATTCCTCAACTAGAGCCGCTCAGACCACGGGTGCCGCGGCCCGGATTTCATCGCTGGCGTCGTCAGTGTATTGCTTGAAGTTCTCGTTGAATCTCCGTGCCAGCTCTTGCGCCTTGGCGTCGTAAGCCTCCGGATCGGACCAGGTAGCGCGCGGACGCAACACCTCCGACGGCACGTCGGGGCAGCTACGTGGCACCGCCACCTGGAAGACGGGGTCGAGGTCGTAGCCCGCCTCATCGAGAGCGCCGGAGAACGCCGCCCGGATCATCGCCCGGGTGTATTGGATCTTCATCCGGCTACCTTCGCCGTAGGGACCCCCGGTCCAGCCGGTGTTCACCAGCCAGCAGTCAACGTCGTGCCGGTCGATCAGATCGCCGAGTAGTTCGGCGTAGACCGTCGGATGCAGCGCCATGAACGGCGCCCCGAAGCAGGCGCTGAAAGTCGCCGTCGGCTCGGTTATCCCGCGTTCGGTCCCGGCCACCTTGGCCGTATAGCCCGAGATGAAGTGGTACATCGCCTGCGCCGGTGTCAGCTTGGCCACCGGCGGCATCACGCCGAAGGCATCGGCTGTGAGCATGACGATGTTCTTGGGATGCCCGCCCACGCTGCCCTCGGCCACATTGGGCAGATGCGAGATCGGGTACGAGGCCCGCGTGTTCTCCGCGAGTGTCGCGTCGTCCAGATCGATACGCCGGGTCTCGTTGTCTAGAGCGACGTTCTCCAGGATCGTGCCGAACTTGCGCGTGGTCTGGAAGATCTCCGGCTCGGCCTCCGGATCGAGGCGGATGACCTTGGCGTAACAACCACCCTCGAAATTGAACACGCCTCTCTCGCTCCAGCCGTGTTCGTCGTCCCCGATCAGCGCGCGGCCGGCTTCGCTGCTCAGGGTCGTCTTGCCGGTACCCGACAGTCCGAAGAAGAGGGCAACGTCGTCAGCGGGTCCCATGTTCGCCGAGCAGTGCATGCTCAGAACCCCGCGCTGCGGCAACAAGTAGTTCATCACGGTAAAAATCGATTTCTTGATCTCGCCGGCATAGCTCGTCCCGCCGATGATCACCAGTCGTCGGCCGAAATTCAGCAGAACAAACGCCTCGCTGTGAGTACCGTCGAGGTCCGGAATCGCCTGGAAGTTGGGGCAATGGATGACCGTGAAATCGGCCTGCCAGCGGTCAAGGACTTCACGGTCGAATTCACGGATGAACATGTTGCGTACGAACATGCTGTGCCACGCCGTCTCGGTCACGACACGTACGCTGATGCGGTAATCCAGGTCGGCGCCGCAGTAAGCATCCTGGACAAAAACGGCCCGTCCCTGCAGGTAGGCCTGTAGCCGGCGCAGCAGAGCAGTGAAACCGTCGGCAGTCATCGCCTTGTTGTGTTGCCCCCACCAGATCGTCTCTTCGCTGCTCGGCTCGCGGACGACAAACTTGTCGTTGGCCGAGCGACCGGTGTAGTGCCCGGTACGGGTCACCAGCGGCCCGAGGTGGGCCAGATGGCCTTCACGCCGCCGAACCGCCTCTTCGCACAAGGCCGGCGTCGCCAGGTTGTGAAAGACCTCTTCCAGATTCGTCAATCCGAGATAACTGAGATCGAGCATGATTCAATCCCCTTTGGTGCGACTGCTTCGTTCACGATCCCGGGCACCGGCAAGCCAGAGGGCCGCCGTGATGATGGCCAGACCCAGCAGTACCCGTACATAATCCGCCGACTCGCCGAAGACGAACCACGACACCAGCACCGCCAGCGGTATTTTCAGGTTGTTGCTCACCGCCAATATACCGGTATCGGTCCGTGCCGCCCCCTTGTTCCACAGATAGAAACCGACGGCCGTCGGCAACAGACCGAGGTAGACGATCACCAGCCAAGCCGTTCGGTCGAATTCGGTCAGCGCACCGCTCACGCCGAGCGTCAACGAGCCGCTCGTGAGCACTGCACCAGCGCCGGTCACGAGCGCCGCCCCCAGGTACATCCAGCCGAGCAGCGCGACCTCGGACCGGTCCGGCCCAGCGGCGGGCAGTGGCTGCTCCGCGGTAGACGTGTGCGGCGCGCTGGCGGCGGCCACAGTAGGTGAGTTGGCCGCAACCGAGGGCGGCGCGCTGGCGGC
>JAUVBS010000513.1 GCA_030591105.1 bacterium
AGACCGGTCGGGAATGATACGTCTGCGTCCGGGTGGTGGCTCAAGTGTCTGCCGCTTCCGGACATCCCAAAGGGGGTCACGACATGCGGATTGCTTCACTGCAAAGGATGGGTGAATCGGCAGGGCACTCCCTACGGCGTTTTCCGCTGGCGCTCACCGCGGCGGTCACCGCCGCTGTTGCCGCCATGGCCATCGTCGATGACCGCGCCGACCAGCCGTGGCTGGTGAACCTGCTGCTGACGGCGCAGCTGGGTATTCCGCTGTTCATCGCGTTGGCGGTGACGGCCGAACGACGCGGACGTCTCGGCTTGCCCGCGCCGGCGGGGGCGACCGGATCGATTGGAGCGATCGGGTCGACCAGGGCGATCGGAGCGATCGGCGGCGTGCTCCTGCTGGTCGCTTACTACTTCAGCTTGCCCTCGGTCTTCGGTGAAGCCGAGATCATGCGTCATATCCAGCTGAATGTCGCGGCGCACCTGGCGGTCTCGGTACTGCCCTACTTTCGCAACGGCGAGACCAATGGTTTCTGGCAATACAACCGCATCTTGTTGCTCCGCTTCGTGACCGCCGTCTTTTTCTCGGGGGTCCTGTATGCGGGGCTGGCCATCGCCCTGCTGGCGGTGAAGCAACTGCTGGGTATCGACGTGGACGAACTCGTGTTTGCCCGCCTGTGGTTCGGCATCGCCTTTGTGTTCAACACCTGGTACTTCGTCGGCGGCCTTCCCGAGCGGCTCGATGAGCTCGCAGAAGTCAGTGACTACTCGAAGGTCATCCGGGTATTCGGCCAGTACATCCTCGCACCGCTGGTGGTGCTCTATCTGGTGATCCTGACCACTTACCTGGTCAAAGTGCTTGTGACCGCCGAATGGCCCAGCGGCTGGATCGGCTACCTCGTCTCCAGCGTGGCGGTCGCCGGTATCTTTTCGCTGCTGCTGCTCTATCCGTTGTCCGAGCGCAAGAGCGAGCGCTGGGTCCAGCTCTATGCGCGCATCTTCCATGTGTTGCTCGTTCCGGCGGTCATCATGCTCCTGATGGCCATCGGCAAGCGGGTTGGCCAGTATGGCTGGACCGAGAAACGCTACCTTCTGACCGTACTGGCGGTCTGGCTCGCCGGCGTGGCCATCGTCGGTGTCGTCCGGGGGCGGCATTACATCAAGGTGATTCCGGCCACCTTGGCCCTGATCGCGGTGCTCACCGCGTTCGGCCCCTGGGGAGCGGCGTCTGTTTCGCGGCATAGCCAGCTTGGGCGCCTCGACACGATGCTGACCAGTTACGAGCGTCTGGTCGACGGACAGATCGTCACCAACGAGCAAACTGTCCCGTTAGAGGATCGCAGAGAAATCAGCGCCATCCTCAGCTACCTGTTTGGGCACCATGGACCGGACGTACTGGCCGACCGCGCCGGCGAAGCACTGCAAGCGAAGCTGGACGAAGCCGAGATCGCAGGCTCGTCGGCCCGTTACCAATCCAGAGAATTGGTAGAGATTGTCACCGACTACATGAACGTGCCGTTCGTGTCGCGGTGGGAGGTAGCGGAGCCGGGGTGGCACCACTTCGTACGCGAGCCGGAGAGCCGGGTGATCGCGATCGGTGGTTTCGACTACAGCATCGATCTCGGCCTGCACTGGGACGCGAGCCAGCAACAGGTGTTCGGGAACCGGAGTTACCGTGTGACCGTGGACCGCGATCTGGCCACCGTAGCCATGATCCAGGACACCGTGACCGCCGTGACCCTGCAGATCAAGCCGATGTTGCAGGCGCTGCTCGAACACGAACAGTTCCAGGACGCCC
>JAUVBS010000164.1 GCA_030591105.1 bacterium
CCGGCTGACCGAGCACGGTCAGAGTGGCCGCGGCGACTTCTGCCGAGGAATCATCATGGCTTTGCCGGCCGTCGGAGCAGGCCGCCAAAAACACTGTTGTGCTCAGCACAACGACGATGAGCAACGGTCGGATCAAACGTCGGCCTCCACGGTAGGTTGTTTCGTGAACAAGCCGGCAGCAGAGGCGACCACCGGACAAAGGGAAAGCGCGACCGCTCTGGCAACCGAAGTCACCAGTACAGTCGCGCCGTACTCAATGGCGATCACCACACGCGACGGGTAGGCTCTCGGCCAGACCTCATCGGGTGTCAGGACCCTTTACCAGCGCCGGTCGCCACCACCGCCACCACCGCCACCACCGCCACCACCGCCGCCGCCGCCGCCGCCGCGCGGACCACCGGTACGAGGACGAGCCTCGTTCACGGTGATCGTACGGTCGTCGAGTTCGGTGCCGTTGAGCTTCTCGATGGCGGCCCGACCCTCGTCGTCGTTGTTCATGGTGACGAAGGCGAATCCGCGCGGCCGGCCGGTCTCCCGGTCGGAAATCATCGCGACTTCTTCGACCTCACCAAACGCGGCGAAGGCAGTGCTGAGCGATTCCTCGGTGGTCGAGTACGACAAGTTCCCTACATAGATCCTCATGCCAAACTCCAAGCTTTCCGTTCAACGATCGGCTTGGAGTCCCGCAAGGCCACCAATCCATCGCGAACAAGTCCTATCGAACAGTCCCGCCGGCGAGCGTGCGCCGGCACTTCCGGCCAGCCGCGCGGTCAACCCGAGGTAGACGCCACACAGCATCCCTCTGATCTCCCGTCGGACAGACCTCTACAGCCGCAAAACTAGACCACTGATGACAGATTGGGCAAGGACACTTTTGCTCGTACCTTCGAATATGTCGTTCTAGATCTGTACGAACTTGGCCGCCTTCACGCCACAGATCGGGCACGCCTCCGGCGGGTTGCCGAATTCGATGTAGCCACAGATCGGACAGAGGTAGAAACTCGTCTCGCTCAGATCCTCACCCCGCTGTATAGCCTCGAGCGCCTGCGTATACAACTGGGCGTGGACTGCCTCGGCCTTGACCGCAAAGGCGAACATGCGTTTGGCCCGGTGGCCCTCGGTTTCGGCCGTTGCCAGCATCGGCGGATACATCTCGGTGTACTCGTACGTCTCGCCGTCGATGGCGGCCTGGAGGTTGTCAGCGGTCGTGCCGATCCCTTCGAGCGCACCGAAATGCCCGGCGGCGTGGATCCGTTCCGCCTCGGCCGTGGTGCGGAACAACCGGGCCACATTGGGGAACCCATCCTTGTCGGCCTTCTCAGCAAACGCGCGATACTTCTGGTTCGCTTGACTCTCGCCGGCAAATGCTTCTTTGAGATTATCTTCCGTGTTCGCCATATCGAATCTCCTAACTGGTTAGGTGTCGTCGTGGAACTGGTCCTGATTCCCGCCAGAGTAACCTGCCGGCGATCCTGGCAGCGTGACCAGCCACCCGATCGCGAGCACGTCGCGAGTATAGCGGAAGTTCGGCTCGGCGGAATCACTTCTTCTGCATGACGAAGAACGCCGACCCGTACCACTGTTGGTACTTCCGGTACAGGTCGATCTCTCGTTGTTGTGCAGCGAGCAGCGTCAACGCTTCGGCATCGGTGGCGTATTTCTCGCGCAGCTGGTCGATGAGCGTCTGTAGAGGGTCGTAGTACTCTATCGACCAGAGGTCAACGGGCAGCGTGAAGTGTCCGATCAGGTCGTAACCGCAGGCGCCGATGCGTTCCAGATTTTCCGGGACGGATCTTATCCCGGGGTACACCGCTCGCCAGTGGTCGCTGAATTCCTGCGGCGGGTCGGGCAGCAGCCAGGTCATCTCATGGACCACCAAGAAACCGTCGGGTTTGATGAAAGGCCGCCACTGGACCAGGCCTGTCGTGAAGCCGATGACGTGAATCGAGGCCTCGGCCCAGATGACGTCGAAGCTCTCGACGGGAAACTCCAGCTCGAGCAGGGACTGGTTGACCGCTTCGACGCGGTCGGCAAGCTGTTCCTGTGCGATCTTGCCGCTGAGTTCAGCGAGGAAGCGCTGGTCGATGTCGATGCCGATGACGTGTCCGCCGCTCAACCGCGCCAATTCGAGGGTCGGTTCACCAGAGCCGCAACCGATATCGAGGATGCGGGGTGTGTCCAGCGGCGGCAACATCCGGAACGCTTGACGTGTGTAGGCCAGCCGCCCTGGACATTTGCTGGACAGCGCCTGCTGTATCTCGAAGAACAGATCGCTGGACATGAATCAGCTCACCCGATGTCGATGACTTCACATCCTGCCGGCTTGTGGACTAGCCAGCCGCGAACCAGCACAGCGCCGCAATGACCAAGAATGCGATCCACGAGAAATGCCGGCCCCGGGTAAATCCCGCCGCTACGATGGCGCTGAGCAGGAAAGTGAGCGAGATCGTTACGAGGACCGGACCACGAGTATCTCCGGTATCGGACGCCGCGTAGACCAAGAGGATCGAGCCAAAGCCCCACCAGGCGATGGTTGTTAGGTGCCACGCAAAACGGAGCGTGCGCCTGGTGAACCAGTCGCTACCGAACAGGCGGGGCAAATCTTGGCGCCGAAAAAGTCGGCCCAGGATGTACTTCTCACCGAGCCAGGAGTGAACCAGGCCGATGGCGAACGCAACCGCGGCGCCGGTTACCAACATGAGCACCATGGTAACTTCCTAGCTGTCGTCGTCGTCCTCACCGACACGATCGCTATCGCCAAGCTCGCCCACCGCAGTGCTGTCGGCGGCCCGGCCCGTTTCGGCCACCGCCGTCGTCGCCGCCGTTGCCGCCACCGCGGTGGCAGCCGGCTCGGCTGCGACCGTTTCCTGGTAGAAATGCACATCGGTCTGCGGGAACGGTATCGAGATTCCTTCCGCATCGAACCGCGCCTTCACGGCGTGGGTGATCGTATCGTGGACGTCCCAGTAATCCTCGGTCTTGACCCAGGGTCGGCAGATGAGGTTCACCGAGGAGTCGCCGAGCTCGCGCACCCGGATGACCGGCTCCGGCTCGCTGAGGATGAGTTCTTCGGCAGCGACGATTTCGTTGAGGATGCGTGCGGCCTTGTCCATGTCGTCGGTGTAACTGATGCCGAAAACCATATCGATGCGCCGTTGGTCGCTGCCGGTGATGTTGGTGATCACGTTGCCCCAGATCGCATTATTGGGCACGACCACGTGTTTGTTGTCGAAGGTCTTGATGATGGTCGAGGTCAGGTTCACCGACTCGACGTTACCCTGCACACCGGCGGCGTCGATGGCGTCGCCCACATCGAACGGCTTGTAGATCATGATCATGATGCCGCTGGCGAAATTACCCAGCGTATCCTGCAAGGCGAACGCGATCACGAAACCGGCGGCGCCGACCAGAGCCAGGATCGGTCCGATGTTGATCCCCAGCGCCGAGAGCGCGATGATCAGACCGACGATCAGGACGATACGCCGGACCGAACGAATGATGAAGTCGCGCAGCAGCTGTGAGAGATTCGGCATACGCGAGAGGGCCTTCTCCGTCGCTTTGCCGAGTACGACCGCCAGCAGCATGAAGGCAGCCAGCACAACGACGAACTTTACGAACCTCGTCAACACCAGGAGACCGCCGTCCTCGGATTCGAACCAGCCGAGCAGCAGTGACCACCGCGTCGCCGTGTCGGTCGTCTCCAGATGTATACCGCTCACGGCGTCCATGTAGGCACGGAAGGGCACGGTCTCCTCCACGGTGGCACCCTTGGCTTCCCAGGCGGACAATGCTTCTTCGAGTCGATCGGTCAACCCGCGGCGCTGTGTCATCAGGAGTTGCAGGTACTCGACGAGTAAGGCCTTGACCGCGTCGTGCCGCTCGTGGGCCTCCTCTTCGATGCTGCCAAACCGCTGGAGGGTCGCTTCGTCGCTGGCGCTCGGATCGAGGGTAAGTTCGGTGAGTTGGGGTGCCAGCAAAATTGCGGACAGATCCACCTCCGCCAATTTGCCGTCCGCTTTGCCCCCTTCAGCGGCAACCGCGACGACCGCAGCGGCCTCGGCCAGAACCGCCTGACGATACCCCGTTTGCGCCGACTCTGTCTCGTCAGCGACGACCTCGTGGACCGCCTGGCGGAGCGCCACGACCGCTTCCTGCAGCTCGTGCTCGGCCTTGGTGACTCCTTCGGCAGCTTCAGCGGACGGCTCGGTCCGGGCCGCTTGCTGTGCCTCCTGGAGGGAGGTCTGCCTTTCTTGGATCTTGGTCAGAGCGGCAGCGATCTCATCGAGATGCTCGAGGGCTTCGTTCGCGTCACTGAGGACGATCTGGGTCTGGCTGATCTGCCACACCTTGGCCTGCAACAACGATTGCCACGCCTCTATCTCGACCGTGATCTCGGCCTTGGTCAGCGGCTTGAGCAGTAACGTCAGATGGCCCAACGGTACCGTTTCATCCGACGTCGTTACAGCCTCTGTCGTCGCCGCTCGGCTCGCGGGCACTGCAGCTACCAGCAAGCAGGTCGCCAAGAAAAACAGTCCCAGATTTCGCAGACCAATCCACCTCATCACACCGCACTTCCTTTCCAAATCCTTCGGGTAAGTCCATTGCTCGGTCGTCTACTTTAGACGAGGATACAGAAAGCCGCCACACGTCAGGTCGGTACGGACGCAGCACGACCAAAACGGGCTCGACTACCCCACGACCTGCCTCACGCAGTCGATCACCGTCCCGTCGACCCACTTGATCGCCGCGACGACTTTGTCCGCAACTTCTGGCGCGGCCGGCGGGCCCCCGCAAATCTCCTCGACCTCGGCCTTGATCACCGCGATCGGCCGGATGGGCAACGACGAGTCCGCCATCGTCTCGATCAGATCGCGCCGCAGGGGATTGATGGCGATGCCGCGCTCGGTGACGATCACGTCGATCAACTCGCCTGGGCCACACAAGGTCGTCACGCGGTCGACGAGGACCGGGATGCGGTCGCGGAAGCTCGGCACCGGCAGGATGGTGCACTTGCTGAACAGACAGTTCTGCCAGCCGCCGATACCGTGCAAGAGACGGCCGTCGCTGTGGGTAACGACGTTGGCGTTGAAGTTCACGTCGACCTCGGTGGCGCCGAGCACCACCACGTCGAGCAGCGAGGCGAAGTTGCCCTTGCCGTGCCAGTTGTAGCTGGTGAACGGTGAGGTGTTGATGTGGCCCGGGTTCTCGCGCATCGAACGCACGCCGTCGAGATCGAAGGTCTGACCGTCGAGGATGTAATCGGTCAGCCCTTCCTCGAGCATGGCAACGAGGTACTGAGTCGACCCACCGCGTACGAAGCGAGCCTTGACCTTCTGCTCGCGCATCATATCGCGCAGGAAGATCGCAAAGGCGAGCGAGGTGCCGCCGGCGCCGGACTGAAAGCTGAACCCATCGCGCACAATGCCCGCCTCGTCGCAGAAACGCGCGGTCAGCTCGGCGATCAGGAGGCGGTCGGGCGACTTGGTGATCTGCGTGGTGCCCGAAACGATCTTGCTCGCATCGCCGATCGAATCCATGACCA
>JAUVBS010000461.1 GCA_030591105.1 bacterium
CTTCAAACATCGTCTGCCTCCAGGATCTTGATCGCTGTGATCCGCATGGTTCGATCGGTGTATTCGTAGTCGAATTCGTCCACGTATGAGCGGACCAGATGAAGCCCGAGACCGCCGGCACGCCTCGTCGCCAGCGGCGCCGACACGTCCACCGGCGGGACTTGCGCCGGGTCGAAGGAGTCAACGTCGTGGTCGGTCAGACGGATGATGAGGCGGTCATCGGTTCGCTCGAGACCCAGCAAGATGGTCTCACCGCCGCCCCGGTTGTACTTGACGAGGTTGGTGAACAGTTCCTCGACCACCAGCTTCACGGCGAAGGTGGCGGACTCCGAAATTGCCCGCTGCGCGCAGAAATCCTCGATAGCGGTGTGAATTCCCGCGATCGCTTCGAACGTACGTGCGACCCGGAGTTCCAAGGCGCATCCCCCGTGACAACCTGCCGTCTCGACCCAAGGACCGACCTGGATGCAAGCTCTGCGAGGTGCCGACGGTCCGACCGCTACGACTGCCCCCGGGCAATCGCGCAGCCATACCTACCGAACCGGATACTACCGGATATAGGCCTAAAATGGAAGTCCGAGATCGATGCAGCGTGGTCTGCGGCTCGACGATGACGCCGAGCAGGACCGCGGCGAGACCATCTGTCCAGCCGAGTCTGACGGAAAAAGGCTGAACCAAGGCAAAGCAACGCTCCGGCCAGAACGCCTTACAAGTAAAAGAAGTAAGTCATCGCTACCAGGATCACGATATATATCAGGCTCAGAAAGCCACCGATCTTGAAGTAATCCTTCGTGCGGTAGTTCCCCGGCCCCATGTAGAGTGCGTTTACCTGGTGGGTCGGCAGGATGAACGAGTTGGAAACACCAAGGCCGACGACGATGGCGGCGACACGGGGGTCGACACCAATCTGGCTGGCGATGGACATGCCGAGCGGTACCAGCAGTGCGCAAGCACCGACGTTGGAGATCACGAGGGTAAATCCGCAGCTCAGGCACGCCAGCACGAGCAACAGCAGCACCGGGGGCATTTGCTCGCCGAGCGCCCCGACGATTCCCTGGGCAATCCACTCGGCCGTACCGGTCTGGTCGATGGCTAGCCCCAACGGGATCAGCCCGCTGAGCAGAAAAACGGTGCGCCAGTCGACGGCCCTGTAAGCTTCTTCGATGGTGAGCACTTTGGTGAAAATCATCCCCAACGCTCCCGCCATCAGACACACCGCAAGAGGGATCGGGTTGTAGGCTCGGTCTTGAAAGTAGAAGCTGGAACTTAGCATCAAGGCAAGCGTGCCCAGAAAGCAGACGAGAGCTCGATTCATCTTTGCGGGTTGCTGGAACTCGGTCTCGACGGCGGAAATGACGATGAAGTTCTGGTGAAGATCTTGAAGCGAATGGATCTGTGCCCAGGTGCCCTGGATGAAGATCGCGTCCCCCGATTTCAACGGCCTGTCGGCCAGCTCCCGATAATACGTCTTGCCATCATGATGAAGTGCCAGCGCACATATTCCGAACGTCTCGCGAAACCGGATGCCCTTTATCGTCTGGCCGATCAAGCTGGAGCGCGGGGAGATGACAACTTCCGCGGTGCCGGCCACCGCCGGATCGAAGATATCGTTCTTGAACAGACGCGGCTCGTCTCGCAGCACCAACCCGTAGTCGCGCGTGAAGGCCCTGATCGCCACCTCCGGTCCATAGACGCACAGAGACAGGCCGCCGCGCAGTACGGTGGCGGGAGCGGGCGCCACTTCCTTGACCCCATCCTCGGTGGAAATGGCGACGATGTTCACGAGGTGCCGACGCCTGATATCGACGATCTCCTGAGGTTTGCGGTCGGGTTCGTAACCTTGCGGGACATACAATTCGTAGGGACCACAAATCTCTTCGTAACAATCGAAGTTCGTACTGGTGATCTCAGCAGGTTGGTCGGAAATAGCAGCTATCTGATTGTCCGATAGCTTCGCGATCATGTGCCGCCCGATCGTAGAGAGGTAAGCAATCCCTCCTATGACCAGCGCTAGACCGATGGGAGTCAACTCCAGGAGACCGAACTTGGGCATCCCGGGTGGCAAGAGATCGTTCAACAAGATCAGTGGACTGGTGCCGATCATGGTGAGAGTCCCACCGAGGATCGCGGCCATACCGATGGGCATCAGCACACGGGAGAGAGAGATTCGCATCTTCTTGGCGGCGGTGATCCGGACCGCCGGCAGGAACAAGACAGCAGCACCGGTATTCTGCATGACGCTGGAAATCGTGGCGATCAGAGTAGAAAAGACGACGATCAGACGCGTGAC
>JAUVBS010000306.1 GCA_030591105.1 bacterium
ATGACGGTCGCCGACGCAGAAGCGGCGGCCCAAGCTCTCCACTTGCAGGTTCACGCGACCCGGGTACGGCCGCACCCGACCATCGCGACCGGTATGATTCTCGAGCAACTCCCGGCGCCATCGGTACCGATCCGTCGCGGTCGGATGGTCAGGGTGATCACCAGTAGCGGTCCTCCGGCGGGAGCGGTACCAAACCTGGCCGGGCTAACGGTCCATCAGGCTGAGATCACCTTGCAACGCGAAGCGTACCGATTGGGTCGGATCCTGCACATCCGCCGGGACGAAGTGAGTGAACCGACCGTTGTCTACCAGAGCCCCGGCGCCGGCGTCGATTTACGCAAAGGACGGACCATCAACCTGGTCCTGGCCGAACCCGGACCGCAACCTCAATTGCGTATGCCCGACCTGCGCGGTGCCCCGCTCTACCGGGTGCGCCAAGCCATTGCGGCGGCTGGTTGCGTCCTCGCACCGGTGATCTACGAGCGGTCTTCGGACTTGCCGGCGCAGATCGTTCTGTCCCAGTCGCCGCCGTCGGGACGGCGTATCGAGAAAGGAACTCGCATTGAGCTGGTGGCTTCGTCACGGTGATCACAAGAGCGCTGTAGCCCCGTCGCTGCTCGCCGCCGACTTCGCCGATCTACGCGGTGATATCGCCGCCATGGAGGCGGCCGGCGCGGACCTGCTGCACCTCGATGTGATGGATGGGCACTTCGTACCGAATCTGACCTTCGGCCCGGTAGTTTGCACCGCAATCCGTCGTTGCAGTGATTTACCTCTCGACGCGCATCTGATGATCAGCCGGCCGGATCGATACCTCGAACCGTTCGCCGCGGCGGGAGTCGACGCGGTGACGATTCACGTCGAGGCCGATAGCGAGATCGCACCGACCCTCGCCCGTATCGAGCAGCTCGGTCTGAAGAAGGGCTTGTCGCTCAACCCCGACACCGCGCTGGCGGCGGTTGCACCTTACTTGCACGAATTGGATCTGGTGCTGGTCATGGCGGTCCAGCCCGGGTTCGGCGGGCAAACGTTCGACCCGCTGACGATAGATAAGGTCGCTTGCCTCAACGAGATGCGTCGTCAGCAGGAACATCGTTACGCCATCTCGGTCGACGGCGGGATCGACGCGAACACCGCGCCAGCGGTCCTGAAAGCCGGAGCCGACATCCTCGTTTCCGGGACCTACTTCTGTCGGGCGCCGGATCGGGCTGCTGCGGCGCGCAGTTTGCGACTATAACCAGGGCTAGACCGGCGCTGGCTTGCGAAAACCCACCGCATTTGCTATTTTTTTCGCTTGCCAGGCACCGGGCCGGTGGTCCAGCTCTTCTGTGTCACGCTAGCCCTGGTGTTTTGAAGCGTTACGAGGCAACCAGTTGGCCCATTGAGACGGAGGCTGCACGTTCGGCTGCGGCGGTCGTTTTACTGTGCCCTTTGTGCTGTCGAGCGCGGGCGTATGCGCGCGGTGGGATTTCGACGGGAGCGGCGAGTTGTTTCAGGAACTGACCCGGCGGCTGGAAGGCACTTTCCGGAAGCTGTCTCACCAGGACAAGCTGACCGAAGAGAATGTCGCCGAGGCCCTGCGCGAAGTACGCATGGCGCTGCTCGAGGCCGACGTCCATTACGACGTTGCCAAACGCTTGGTCGCTGCGATACGTGAGCAGGCGCTGGGCCAGGATGTGCTCGGAAGCTTGAGCCCGGCCCAGCAGGTAATCAAGATCGTCAACGACGAGTTGATCGGGTTGCTCGGTGGCGAGACAGCGGAGCTGAACCTGACCAACAAACCGGTGGCCACAGTGATGGTCATGGGTTTACAGGGTTCGGGCAAGACGACTTTTTGCGGCAAGTTGGCCAAGCGATTGATCGATGAAGGGCGTCGCCCGATGCTGGTCGCGGCGGATATTTATCGCCCGGCGGCCATCGACCAACTCGAGACGATCGCGGCGCAAATCGACGTGCCGGTGCACAGCGATCGCGAGCGCAAGAACGCCGCGCAGATTGTCAAACTCGGGCTGCGCCGGGCCAAGGATAACCGGTGCGACGTGCTGATCGTCGATACTGCCGGACGCCTGCATATCGACGAGACGCTCATGAACGAGCTGCGATCCATCGACAAGACGGTGCCGATGGATGAGAAGCTCTTGGTACTCGACGCGATGACCGGCCAGGAGGCCGTCAACATCGCCGAGCACTTCGTGGCCCAAGTCGGTTTCGACGGTGCGGTACTGACCAAGCTCGACGGCGACGCTCGCGGTGGCGCTGCGCTGTCGGTGCGTGAGATCACCGGCCGACCGATCAAACTGGTCGGTGTCGGTGAGAAGCTCGACGATCTGGAGGTGTTCCACCCGGATCGTATGGCGAGCCGTATCCTCGGCATGGGGGATATGCTCACCTTGATCGAGCAGGCCGAGCAGAAGATGGATCTCGACGAAGCGGAGCAGTTCGCTCAGCGATTCGGCGAGGGGCAGTTCACGCTCGAAGATTTTCAGGCGCAGATCCGCCAGATGCGGAAAATGGGCCCGTTAAAGGGAGTCCTGAAAATGTTGCCCGGCATGGGTGGCGGTGCGCTGGACAAGGTCAAGGTTGACGACGGACAGCTGGTTCGGGTCGAAGCGATTATCAATTCGATGACACGGCAGGAGCGACGTAAGCCGGACATCATCAACGGGTCGCGGCGCAAGCGCATTGCGCGAGGGAGCGGTACCAACGTTTCGCAGGTCAATAAGATACTGAAGCAGTACCGTGACATGCGGCGAATGATGCGGCAGATCAACGCTGCCGGCGGGCTGCAGGAGTTCGGAGAGAAGATGCTGGGCGGCGGCAGCTAGGCGGACTAGTCAAGAATAGTCCAGGCTAAACCCGCATTCAAGCGCGGCACGCATGGGGCGCGTCGCGACACCACGTAAGAGGAGGCTGATAGTGGCAACCACAATCCGACTGACTCGCATGGGTAAGAAGAAACGTCCGTTTTACCGACTCGTGGTCCTGGACAGCCGTAAACGGCGTGACGGGGCCTATCTGGCCAACCTCGGTTACTACAACCCGTTCGTCGAACCCCACGAAGTACGGCTACACGCCGACGAGATCATTGACTGGCTAGGCAAGGGGGCGACGGTCTCGAATACAGCCCGTTCGCTACTCAAGCGCGAAGGCGTGCTCTACCATTTTTCGCTGGTGAGACAAGGGCTCACAGAGGACGAGATCACGTCGTGTTTGGAGGGGTGGCGTGACGGCGCTGGCAAGCGTATTGCCCGGAAGGAAGAAGACCGCCTGCGGCATCTGCGGCACATCGAGGATGCCGAGCAGAAGCGGCGCGATGACGCTGACAGTGCCAAACAGGAAGCGACCGCCGGCGAACAGGCTACCACGGACGATGCCGGGCCGGCTGCCGAACCGGCCGTCGAATCGGCCGTCGAACCGGCCGTCGAACCGGTCGTCGAACCGGCCGCCGAACCGGCCGCCGAACCGACCGTCGAACCGGCCGTCGAACCGGCCGTCGAATCGGCTGCCGAACTGGACAAGCGTGACGAACCGAGCGCCGCACCGAGCGAAGCGCCCCAAGGCGAGGCCGGCGACGATGCGGCCGTTGAAAAGGATGGCGCCAGGTGAATTCCGAAAAACACGATACGACACAGACAGAGCACGACTCTGTTATGGATC
>JAUVBS010000514.1 GCA_030591105.1 bacterium
CCGACGATCCACGGCCACACTGTGCCGTGTCGTTTCGCGAGGGGAACGGTCGTCGTCCCGTCCCCGACCAGGATGAAACCGGCCCAGTAGAACGGGTGCGCCGTGGCGGGCTCGTGACGCAGTGCGATCTGGGCGTCGCGGAGCGCGCGGGCGGCCGTATGACCGCTGGCCAACCCCTCGTAGAAGTGGCGAATCAGCAGAGCAGTCGCCCGATCGTCTACCGGCCACAGCGTTGCGAGCACTGTTGGTACGCCAGCGCTCAAGAAGCCCGAGGTCAAGCCGAGGACGCCCTCTCCACTGAGAACTTCACCGCCACCGGATTCGCAGCTGGCCAGGACTGCTAGACGAGCACCGAGGTCGAGATCGGCCACCGCCCCGGCGGTCAGTTCGACCGGCGCTTCGGGTGTGCCGAAATGTAGCGAGGAGTTCCATGGCCGCTGGTCGTCGACCACGGCGTGAGCGGCCAGGTGCAGCACGTCGAACTCCGCCAGCTCGAGGCCGCCGAAGACGACACCGGGTGCTGCGGTGGGATCGGTCGAGACTTCGACCTGCAAGAAACGTCTCGACAGCCAACTGACTTCGCTCTGGGCGCCTGGCAGGAGGTCGGTGCCGGCGGCACCGCCACCGGCGATCGCCAGGATACGGGCCGGACGGTTGGCAGCAGCGGTAAGCCCGGCCGCTGCGGACCGCAATTGCGCCAGCACACTGGCCGAGGGTACCCGTATACGCGGCCGATCGCCGAAGTGTGTAGGCGTGGCAGATGCCGGTTGCGGGATCTCACCGACCGGAACCAGGTTCAAGACACCGTCGGGCGACCAGAGAATCGTTTCGCTGGCGGCGATCAGATCGTCGACCTCGGACCAGAGCAGTCTGCAGATACTTCTGCTGGCCGCCGCCAGGATATCCGTCTGGTCGGGACCTGTGCTCGGTGTGGCGAGTAGCTGCCGGTACAGATCGAAACGGGAGGCGAGGTCGCGCTCCCCTGATAGTTGGATTGCACGTAGTGAGTCCTGCGTGACGGCGAACACCAGCAGAGCATCGCGGCCCAGGTAGCAGTCGAGCAACAGCTCGCCCGGTCGTAAGACACGTTCCTGTAAAGAGCGTAAATCGACGGGCCGCTGCATCGTGTTCGCTGCGGCGCCGGGCCCCCGCATCCGCTCGCCGAGGGTACGGGCCTTGTACCGCTGCATCAAATCGAAGGCGACGGCGACCCGCTGCGACGGTGCGAGTGAGCGGGGATGTTCCAGTAATAGTGGCGCTAGCTCGTGAAACAGCGCGCGGCCGGCGGCGCCGCGGCGCTCGCGCCACTCCAGATCGAGAGGGACGTCCCGGTCCTGCTCCCAGACCACCACTCCGTTGTGCAAGCAGGCCAGAGCCGAGTCCGGCCGAGCCAAGGCGCGCCAAGCGCGTGCTTGCTCGACCAGCAGCCGGACCTGGTAACCCGCCAAGCCTTGGTTGGCGGCGCGGCGGCTCGCGGTTCTGAGATATCCGAGTGCGGTGGCCGGACGGTGTTGCGCCACCAGCAGGCCGCCGCGTTCGAGGTCGAGTTCGATGCCGAGGTGGGAGTTGGGCGAGTCGCCAAGTAGGTATCGTCCCGCTGACAGCGCTGCCAGTGCGGCGCGGCTGCTATCCTGGGCGGCCAGCGCCCGCGAGAGTTCCAGCCAGGACCGGACCCGGATCGAGACGGGGATGTCGCTGCCGATCGCCAACGAACGTCGTGCCAGAGTTGCGGCTTCGC
>JAUVBS010000110.1 GCA_030591105.1 bacterium
GACAATAATACGTCGATCAGCGGCAACAGATTGACCAGGTGGGCACGCGAGGCGAGCTCGGGAACTACGCCGCCGAAATGGTCGTGCAGATCGATCTGGCTCGAGACGAGATTCTCGGCGACGCCGCGATCGCTGTCGAACAGAGCAACACTGGTGTCGTCACACGAGGTCTCGATGCCGAGAATCTTCACGATTGCTCCAGGTCGGGGTCGGCGACGTCTTCGAGGTGGCCGAGGGCGAGGCCTGCGGCATCGGCCAGCTCGCGAGCCAAAACGCTACGGCGACCGATCCGCCGCGAGGCGATGCGTCCGCCCAACCCGTGCAGGTACGCCCCGAGCAAGGCCGCTTCGACCGCCACCATCCCCTGGGCCAGAAGACCGCCGATCAGACCGGTGAGCACGTCGCCCGAACCACCGCTGGCCAGGGCATCATCGCCGACGGGGTTGAAGGTGAGTCGGCCCTGCGGATCAGCGATCAGCGACGGCGACCCCTTGAGCAACAGGGTCACACCCCACCGCCGGGCCAGCTCCGGCACCAGCGTCAACCGGTCGGTCACGACTTCGGTGGCAGGACGGCCGATCAGACGGCCCAATTCGCCGGCGTGCGGGGTGAGCACCACCTGGTCCGATCCGAAGGCAGGCTCGGTCCGGCTGCGCGCGAAGGCCGACAACCCATCGGCGTCGAGCACCAGCGGCAGCTTCATCTGCCCGACCAGGTCGATCACGAAGCGGTCGGTGTCGGGGTCGGCGCCGAAGCCCGGTCCGAGAGCCAGCGCTTGCTTGCGCTCGGTCAATGCCGCGAGTGCGGCTGCATCGAGCGGCGCGATGGTCTCGGCCGCGGTCATCGGCAACGGTGCGACGATGGCTTCGACGAGATTGGTCCGGACCGGCGTCTCGAGACAAGTCGGGATACCCATGGTCACCAGACCGACCCCCGACCGCAACGCGCCCAGGCCGGTCAGGACCGCCGCACCACCGTAAGTACGTGAACCGGCCAATACGAGCAGGCTGCCGCAGTCGTACTTGTGGGCGCTCGTGCTGCGCGGCGGTAGTAAAGCCGCGTAATCTCGGCGCTGCAAATAGTGCCAGTCCGGTGCGTGGCGCCGGCAGACCGCCGCGGAGAAGCCGATGTCGACAACCTCCAGCTCACCCACGAGGTCACGCCCCGGCGGCAGTAACAGCCCGAGCTTGGGCAGACCGACCGTGATCGTCAGCGCAGCGTCGACGGCAATCGGATCGACAGCACCGGTATCAGCACTGACCCCCGAGGGAACGTCGACCGCGTAGATCGGAACGCTCGCTGCATTGAGCGCTGCGATCAGAGCGACGTACGGACCGCGTAACGGAGGCGCGATTCCGGTCCCGAACACCGCGTCGACCACGAGATCGGCCACCTCTGACAGCTCTGCGGCCCGCTCCGCCCACTCGTTGCGTGGTGGCTCGACCAGTGTCACGCCTGCCGGCAGTCGGTCGTAGTTCAGACGCGCGTCGGGCGAGAGCGTATCGCCCGCAGCGAGCAGCAAGACGGTCACCTGCCAGCCACGCTGCGCAAGCAGTCGTGCGATCACCAGGCCATCACCACCGTTATTGCCTTTACCGCAAACGACCAGAACCTTTTCGGTGTGCCGGCCGGGTCGCTCCCCGTGGCGACGCAGCAGCACGGCGGTGATCGCCTCGCCGGCCCGTTCCATGAGGACTTCACCCGCCACTTCGCTGGCGATGGTTTCGCGGTCGATCTCTGCCATTTGCCGAGCGGTACAGACCAACATGAGCTTCCCCTCGCTGACGACCGGCCACCGGCCGGCTCACGATTACGATCCGGCGCTCGTCGGCGCGTCCCCGTTCAGACTATCGATCACCGGCAGCAGTTCGAGCAGGTCATCGATCTCGTAGTCGGCATTGGTCGGACCGAATTCGGTGCGATCACCGAATTCATATCTCTGGTCACCATACCGTGCATAGACCGTGCGCAGACCGACCTGGCGGGCGCCTTCGATGTCACGTTCAGGCCAGTCCCCGATCATCACCGCGCGTCCCGGCTCTACGCCGAGGCGTTCGAGCGCCATCAGGAACGGTTCCGGGCGCGGCTTGCGGTGGCCGGTGTCGTCGAAGGTCAGCACCAGATCGAACGAGTGGTGCAATCCGAGGTAACAAAGCCGAAGCCACGCTTCGAAGCGGGGTGCATCGCTGACGACAGCCAACTGGTAGCCGCTCTTCAGTAGCTGATTGATCACCAGCATGGCGTGAGGGTAAAGGGCCAGCGAACCGTCCCGTGCCCGCCGGTACGCGACGACTGCGGCGGCGAGGATCCGGTCATCGATCCGGCCAAGGCGCTGTTCGAGGAAGATATCGAACACGCTCTGGTACTCGATCCCCCTCTCCTTGTAGATCGCAAAAACCTGCCTCGTCGCTTCTGTTTGATCGATCTGTAGCCCCGCATCGATCATGGCGGCCACCGCCGCCCGGATCGAATTCTGCTTGGCGGTCATGAAGTCGGTCAGGGTATTGTCGAGGTCGAAGATGATCGCCTGGATGAGTCTGTCCGCCACAGTCTGCCTCCCGGATCACGCTGCTTGGCGACCGTTGGACGAGCATCCTATTTGCCCGCCGCCGATCCTGGGCATATTAATGGGTGCGTTCACAACTGCCAACAAATAGACGTGACGGGGGCCGGACCGACGAGGGTGCCGAACGACCGAGCACCGGTCGACTGGAGGAAACAGAGCATGGATTTCCACGACACCCCACCGACGGCGCCCGAGCCGACGCCGCCACCGACCGGTGTCTGGAACTGCTGGAGCGATCGCCGCCTGTTGACGCTGGCGATTCTGATGCTGGCGGGCAATTTCGTGCTGCAAATAGCGGTCTTCGGCCTGACCGACGAGTTGTTCCTGCCGGCTCTGATCGGCAGCTTGCTGGGGGTCGTCCTGCCGGCAGCGGTCGCGGCCCGCGCGACCGGCAGCCGGCTGATCGACGATTTCCAGATCGGCCAGATTTCGCCACGAGTGCTGCTGTGGTCGGCGCTACTGGCGGTGGCGGGCCTCGAACCGACTTCGCTGCTGGCAGGGTTATCGGCGCGCATCCATCCGGTCGATCCCGAGTGGGTGGCGTTCTTCGAACAACGCCTGCCGCAAACTTCTACCGAGCTGCTGGTCACGGTGGTCGCGGTGGTCATCGCCGCACCGCTGGCCGAGGAGTTGTTGTTCCGTGGTTTGGTGTACCGTCTGGCGCGACGAACCTGGGGTGTCGGGGCGGCCGTTTCGGTCAGCGCGCTCTCGTTCGCCCTGGTCCACGGAGAGCCGTGGTACCTGTTCGGGCTGATCGGACTCGGCCTGCTACTGGCGTTCCTGTACGAGATGACCCGTTCGGTCACCGCCTGCTGGGTCGCGCACGCGGTACACAACGGCGTCGTCCTGTACCTGATGCTCCACACCGAAGAGGTCGCGGCGGAAACCGCAGGACCGGCGGCCATCGACTACCTACGTCTTGCCGGTTCATTGATACTGCTCGCGGCGGCCGGTTACCAACTCTACCGGTACGGTCGCGTCGCCGGTGGTGATCCCGAAGACGACGATGCTCACTGACCCTAGGTTTTCTGCGGTTTTTTGCGCGCCGCCGGGAAGAGGACATTGTTGAGGATCAGCCGGTAACCCGGCGACGTAGGGTAGAGATCGAGGTCGGTGGGCGGATCGCCAACCCGGTGCTGGTAATCCTCGGGATCGTGGCCACCCAGGAAGGTGAAGGTACCCATCCCGCGCTTGCCGTGGATGTACTTGACCTCATCGGTCCCGTCGACCGCAGCGAGCAGGATCACCGACCGCTTCAAGTACTGTGCGTGATAGCCGGTGGTCTGGCCGAGAAAACCATCGATCACCGCCACGTGATTCTGGGTGAGCATCGCCGGCACCGGATCGTACTTGGCGGCAAAATCGAACAGTGTGAAATAGTCTGCTTGCGGTCCCCGCATGCGGGCGTAGTCGCTGGTGTCGATGGTCGAAAACTCGTAGAGCAGCGCATTGGTCAGCAGCTGGAACTCGGTGAACGAGAACGTCTGCTCGTAGTCGACTTCCGCCCGGTAATTCGGATCGATCGGTGAGCCATCCATCTCCGCTGGTACGATGTCGGTGGCGAGATAGGCCAGGGCGATGTCGATGGTGTCAGTGGCTGAACACATGGCGAACAAGAAACCGCCGCCCTCGACATAAGTACGGATCGTCAGCGCAACGGCATGTTTCAGCTGCCATACAGTCGCGAAACCGAGGGCTTGGGCCAGCTCCTCGTGGAAATGCTTTTCCTCCAGATACCACGGCTCGAGACCGTAGCTACGGTAGAACTTACCGTACTGACCGGTGAAGTCCTCGTGGTGTAGGTGCAGCCAGTCGTAATCGGCCAGCTTACCAGTGAGCACCTCGGTATCGTAGATCACGTCGTAGGGCACCTCGGCGTAGTTCAACGCCAGAGTGACGGCGTCGTCCCAGGGCTGCATATTGGGCGGACTGTAGACGGCGATCGCGGGCGGTTTCTCGAGCAACACTTCGTCCATGTTCTCCTGCGCGACGATCTGGCGGATCGCCGCGACATCGCCTTCGCCCACGGTCTCGAACCGCACCCCGAGCAAACGTGCATCCAAACGCGACCTCTCGCTGTCCCGCATCAGAAAGCTGCCGCCGCGATAGTTGAGCAGCCAGGACACCTTCTCGCCTGCTTGCAGCGTGTGGTAGGCGTGCCCGTAGGCTCGCAGATGGTTGGTCTGGTCCGCATCCATCGGCACCAGCAGATACCCGCGGGCCTCGGCGGCCAGCGGCAGCACTGCATAGAGTAGAACCAAACTGATCAGAACCGACTGGAACAACCGTCGTCTGGACGGGTCTCTGTGATCGGTCCCGATAGCGGCGGCAACGTCAGTACCGATCATGGCAGACTCCTGATTTCGTCGCGGATGTCGTCGCTGAACAGATAGTTGGGGTACTGGATCAACAGGCGCTCGTACGTATCGCGCGCTGTATCGAGGTCGCCGGCCTCGGTCGAGATATGCCCGCTCAGTGCGAGGGCCTGAGCTGGATAGCGCCCGTCCGGATGGTCACCGACGATACGTGTGAGCTGAGCCAGGGCGTCGCCGGTGCGGCCAGCAGCCAGGTACAGCAGCGCCAGTTCGTATCGACCCCTTTCGAGCAGGTACTGGGGGGCGGAGAGATCGAGCAGATGCGGTGCCTCGGTGACGAAACGCTCGAGCGCGACAAGCTGAGAATCGGGTTGGGCAGTCAGGTCGAAGTATACCGCGCGCGCGTAGAGCGCGAGGATCGGCGGACCGCCGGTGGGGTTCTCCATCTCCTCGGCGACCGCGAGACCCAGCTCGAGCGCGTCGTTGGCATAGGGCGCGGCCGGTGCGTCGATGGCCACCGCCGCGAAACGTTCGCGGGCGGTGATGAAATGCCCCTCGGCGAGGTCGAGCCGCGCCAGGTGGAAATGCGCGTGACCGGCCGCCTGGCGAAAGTCACGGTCTGTACCGAGGCGGGTCAGGACCAGTCGACCGCGGGCTGTGTCTCCATCGGCCAGATAGCACTCGCCGAGGGTCAACCGCGCCAGCGCGACCCCCTCGGTCGGTAGATCCAGATCGGTCAGCAACCGTTCGAGCCGTACCGCGGCCCGCCGCGGCTCGCCCAGCTCATCGCGGGTGTAGTGGGCCAAGCGGATCTGGGCGGAGTAGAGCTGGGGTGCTTGCGGGTGCCGCTGCCGCACCAAGGAGAGCAGGCGTTCGTACTCGGCGACCGCCCGGCGCGGATCCGGTCCGAGCGAACCACTGCCCAGAGCTTGTTCACAGACGAAGGCGAGGCTCTCCAGTGCGCGCGGCCGCAGCGCGGGATCGAGCGCCGAACCGACAGCTAGTTCTTCGAGGGTAAGCAGCAGATAAGTGATGGTCGCGCCGCGCCGTTCGGCTTCGGGATCGACACTCAGTTCGCGCGAGAGCGTGGCGCAGTTCTGCAGCAGCAATAACGAACCGTTGGCTGATTTCAGCAGCGGCTCGACCGCCGACACCGCCGCGTCGTCATCGCCGCCTTGCAGGTGGAGGTTGGCCACCAGCAACGCCTCGGCCGGTACGGCCTGTGGTTCGGCCGCGCGTTCGGCGAGCCTCTCCAGCAACGGTTGCGAAGTTGCCGGGGAAAACGGACCGTCGAGCAGTTCTCTACGCGCCAGCGGCATATTGAACGGCCGGGCGCGTAACTCGGCCGACATCTCGTCGCCCGCCTCGCTCTGGCGGCCGATCGATAACAAAACCACGGCCCGCGCGCGGCTCAAAAACCGCGGTTCTTCCAGCACGGAGCGCGCGGAATCGATCAGACCGAGGGCCATGATCGGATGATCGCTCTTGCGCAGCTGGTTGACCGCCACCATCAGACTGCTGCGCCGGTTGGGGTTCGTAGCGACGAAACGATCGAGGGCCGTACGCGCCTCGTCGTAGCGGTCGAGTGCCAGTAGAGAGTTGGCCAGCTCACGCCACAGCCGCGGGTTGGCCGCGTTCTTCGCCAGCTCTTCCTCGCAGAGCTCGACCACTTCGGCGTGCTCGCCGCGCAAAGAGGCCAGGCGGATCCGAAAGATCACGAGATCGCGCTGCAGAGCCCGGTGCATGGCCAGCTCGTTCAGCAGTGCTGCGGCTCGATCGAGGTTGCCGAGAGTCAGTAGCCGATCGAGTTCGAGCAGGCGCCGGCGCAGGTCGATCATCGCGCGGGTCGCGGAGCGCTGCGATTGGATCCGCAGCCGTTGATCGGGTCTGATCGGTTGTGGGCGCGGCAAGCTGTCCGCGCGCGCGTCGAGCGGCGGTCGTTCCTGAATCTGCTCTGGCGATTGGGCCTGAGCTACACCGCAGCCGGTGACGCTAAGAGCAGCGGCCAGCAGCAATACCATACGGCGCGGCATCTTCTGTGCTGTCGGCACCATC
>JAUVBS010000242.1 GCA_030591105.1 bacterium
AATAATGAGCGGTGCGTAACAAGAACGGTGCGATCTGCTGGTCGAAAAGGCGTTCGAGCGGCAGGACCCAGGTGGCAGGACGGCCGTCCGGTTTACGGACCGACCCCCGTGAAATTTGCTCGGGATCGAGCAGACGTTCCGCCTCGAGCCGGTACTTCAGCGGCACCGCCGCCGCCCACCAGTAGGGATCGAGATACGCATACTGCCGTGATAGAGCGGTCTGGAAGCCGTCACCCAGACGATAGACCGTGATCGTCGGCCCGCCGACGTTATCGTGCGGCTGGAAACTCGCCGCCACTTCGGCCCGCGTGGCGAGCAGGTCGTACAGTTGCTTTTGCGGCCGGTATCGCTCCGGGTCTCGTTCGTACCGCCGGCTCACACCTGAGCTTTGCACGAAGTAGTCGATACCGCGCAGCAACGCGGGCTCGTAGAAAACCTGATTCAGGTCGGGTGCGTGGGGGAAAATCAGCAGCCGGTGATCGGTTCCGCTGCTGTCCGCCAAATCCACGGTAAAGCGACCGCTGGCCGCCATCGGCAGCGGGACGCTGCGGAAATGACGCGCGGCGAGGAAACGGCGCCGAGCCGATTCGGAGGCTGCTACGAACGCCGGGTGTAAGACCGTTCGCTGGGTGTCGAAGAAGGTGCGTAATGGAGCGCCGTAGGTCTCTTGTAGAATGAGATCGTCCGCGGTCAGGTGGGCTTCGCACCAGCGGACCGCTTGCGACCGCGTTGTGTCTGCTCCACTCGCGGCCGTACGGACACCCGACACCACGACTGGGGCGAGGACGACCGTCAACGTGAGCGCGGCCGCTAGCCGCCATCGCCAGTCGGTTTTGGCAGTGAGCTTATCGACGACCGACAGTGCGGCCAAGGCGATCAGAACGGCTGCAAACGGTATCAGAGGTACGAGGTAACGGATCGCTGTCATGCGAAAAAATGCCACGCTGGCGATAGCCGGTATTAGCGCCAGCCAGAGCGTCGTCTCCCGGCGTCCGGCGCCACTGCGCCAGCGCCACGGTAGCGTCGCCAGGCGGCCGGCCAACAACAGTAGCGCGCCGGGACCAAGCTGGCGCAGGGCGGTCTCCAGTAAAAATCCGGCGCCGGCAGTGCCGAGGGTGCCGAGATGTCCTTCGATCATGTGGCGCCGCTCGAATGCGAAGTCCGCCCGGAACGTATTGAAGTCGAGCAGAACGTACGGCGACGTCGCCAGGAACACGAGCACGGCGGCGCCGGCAGCCAGCGGCCACCGAGTCAGAGCGTGCCAACCGCCTCGAGACCAGAGCGCCCAGCCCAACGGCAGCACGAGCAGGCCGGCGTTGTACTTGGCGCTTGCAGCGAGGCCGACCAGGATTACTGCCGCCATCAGGGATGAGCGGCGTCCGTTATCTTGGTAGGTCACCATCCGCTCGACCGCCCAGATCGACAGCACAGCTTGCACCGGGTCGACGAAGATCAGACGCGAGGTTGCCACCAGCGGCGCGGCGAACACCATCAGCGCGCCAGCGATCCAGCCGGCGCCCGGCCTCAATCTCTCGGCGAGCGACCAGACTGCAATGACCGCTGCGACGTCGGCCGCCACCGTGACCAGGCGTGCCAGAACGACCGGTAGCGTCGGTTGGTGCTGGACCGCGAGCCAGAAATCGGCCGGAGCCAGATAACGTCCGCTGATCAATCCGAGAGCGTACTGAAATTTTTGCAGCGCGAAATGGATGTAGATCGTCAGCGTCGGGTAGTGAAAAAAGTGAGGATTGCAATCGGTGTGACCGGTCTGCCAACCCCACATTTTCAGTGCTTCGCGGAACGGAATCGCTTCCTCCGTGAAATCTGGCAGACCGTGTGCGATGTGCCATAAACGCAACAATAGCGCGACCGCGGCGAGCGCGAAGACCGGCCACCAGCGGCGGTGGCCCACTGATCGTAACTGCGTGTCTTGACGGTTGGTCCCTGGAGTAGTTAGCATCACCGTTCGTTTCTCTGGGCCCGCTCGGCCGTCACCGGTCTGGGGCTCGGCCGTCGGCGCAGCGGACAGTTTGCCCGACGGACAGGTCGCTTCTGTAACCAAGGGCGGCGCGAATCGGCCAAGCCGTGCGCCGCAGCCGAGACCGATGACACACCGCACCGACAACGACGCTCCCGTCACCGAGGACCCGACCGCCGAACCACGGGGCCACGGCGACATCGTCGTGCAAGGGGCGCGCGTCCACAACCTGAAGAATTTGAGTCTGTGCTTACCGCGCCGCAAGCTGGTCGTGATCACCGGTCCTAGCGGTTCGGGCAAGTCGTCACTTGCCTTCGATACGCTATACGCTGAAGGACAGCGGCGCTACATCGAGAGTCTATCGAGCTATGCCCATCAGTTCCTCGACCAACTACCCAAGCCGGACGTTGACCGCATCGAAGGGTTGTCGCCGGCGCTGGCCATCGAGCAGCGCGGTCTCGGCGGCAGTCCGCGCAGCACGGTCGGCACCGTTACGGAGATTTACAACTTCCTGCGTCTACTGTACGCCCGCTGCGGCACGGTGATCTGCCCCAGTTGCAGCTTGCCTGCCACCGGCCGTCCCTTGACCGACCTGGAAGCCGAGATCGCCGCGCTGCCCGATCGTACGCGTGTGCACATTTTGGCGCCGGTGGTCCGGGGGCGAAAAGGTGCGCACAAACGATTACTGGCAGATTTAAGCCGGCAAGGATATGTGCGCGTACTGATCGATGACGACCTGCACGACCTCGACGAACCACCGTCGCTGGCGAGCCACCGACGGCACGACATCGCCGTGGTAGTCGACGGTTTCGTGCGCCGAGCCGGTATGCGTCCGCGACTGCGGGCGGCGTTGGAGCGCGCGGTCGAGCTCGGCGAAGGTACCGTCATCGTGCGTCAAGGCGGTGAGCTGAGCACGTTCAGCCGGACCACATCGTGTGCCGCCTGCGGTCGTAGTTTCGCCGAACTGGAGCCACGTCTGTTCTCATTCAACTCGCCGGCCGGATCGTGTCCGCGTTGTAACGGACTGGGCACCTTACGTACCATCCGGCCCGAAGCGCTGATCCCGGACCCGACCGTGGCCATCGCCGCTGGCGCGGTAGCTGTGCTCAAGGGGAAAGAGACCAGCTGGCTCTATACCCAGATCGAAGCTCTGGCCGGTGCACTCGGTTTCTCGCTCGACACTCCGTTCGGCGATCTCTCGCCGGAGGCGCAGCGGGTACTCTTGCACGGTCTCGACGAAACGGTGGCTGCGCGACTGCGTGACCACCCTCACTACCAGGCGTTCTTGCACGGTTGGCCGGGCCTGATTCCAGAGATGCTGCGACGGCACCGCGAAACGCGGTCGGACAAGATCCGCAGCAGCCTCGAACGGTTGATGACCGAACAGACCTGTCCGGCCTGCGACGGGCACCGGCTACGTCCGGAGGCTTTGGCGGTACGGATCGCCGGGAAACACATCGGTGAGGTGGCGGCGCTGCCTCTGGACGACCTCGCTGAATGGATCGATTCGGTGGCCTTCGCCAACCGGCGCGAGCAAATGGTCGCGCCGCCGATTCTGACGCAGATCGCCCAGCGGCTGGGTTTTATGCTGGGCGTCGGCGTCGGTTACTTGTCGCTCGCCCGCAGCACCCGCTCGCTGTCCGGAGGTGAAGGGCAACGTGTGCGCCTCGCTACCCAGGTCGGCTCTCGCTTGACCGGTGTGCTCTACATCCTCGACGAACCGAGTGTCGGTCTGCACCACCGCGATATCGGCCGGCTGATCGAGACCCTCAAGGCGCTGCGCGACCGCGGCAACAGCGTCGTGGTGGTCGAGCACGACCGTGACGTCATGCTCGCCGCCGACTGGATCCTCGACCTCGGGCCGGGCGCGGGGGAACAGGGTGGCTACGTGGTGGCGCAGGGAAGCGCCGCGGATATAGCTGCCTGTGATGGCAGCGCCACCGGCGACTACCTCGCCGGACGACTGGGCGGCGGCGGGCCCCAGCCACTGAGCGGTTTGCCGCCGGACGGCGAGTGGCTACGTATGCGAGGTCTGCGCGGCCGTAACTTGCGGAACATCGAGATGGCGATTCCGTTACGCCGCTTCACCGTTGTTACCGGCGTGTCGGGTTCGGGCAAGAGCAGCGCGATCCACGACACGCTGTATCGCGAACTGGCCGCCCGGTTGCACGGCGCACGACGCCGGCCGGAGCCGTTCGACACCCTCGCCGGTGACGATGCCCTGGCGGCGGTGGTTCTGGTGGACCAGTCGCCCATCGGCCGTTCGCCGCGCTCGACACCGGCCACCTACACGGGACTGTATGGGCATATCCGTCGGATATTCGCCCAGACAACCCTGGCG
>JAUVBS010000273.1 GCA_030591105.1 bacterium
AGGCGGTCAAGAGTGACCGCTCTACCAGTCTATAACGTCCGGGCCCGGACTGACAACGGTCCGGACTGTATGGGGGCGGGACCCGGATCGAATTCCCGTAGGATCGATCCCCAGGCCCCGCGCCCCCAACGGACAGGCGTCGTATCCCCCGACAATGAATGACCGCCTGCCGTCACTTCGTTGATGTTTCCGGGCGAAGCCATCTGGCTCACTCCCGGGCCCCGGTTCGGCCACGAGACCTCGCCGGCAGCATTTCCTACGCTCGGCAGCACGGAATGTTTCACCCTCCCGACTCGGCGCGGTCTAGACTGCCAGAGATGACCCGAACCACCGATGAATCCGCTGCTGCGAAAGCGCAGGATGATGTCCGACAGAGGGTTAAATGTCGTACGAGCGCGCCTTCAGCATCGCCTGGATCTGGTTGCGAGCCCGATGGATACGGGCCTTCACCGTCCCGAGGGGTAAGGAGAGTACTTCTGCGATCTCCTCGTAGGATAGCTGTTGGTCGTGGCGTAGCAGCGTGATCACCCGGTAGTGGGGCGGCAGATCGCCGATGACCTCTTCGAGGCGTTCGAGTGCTTCCTTACGCTGCAGTACCGTATCGGGGGTCGGCCCGGTATCGGGCAGGGGCAGCTCGAATTCGTCACCATCAGGACCGCCAGCGCCGTCGAGGGAGATGAACCGCAGCCGGTTGCGGCGCAGATAGTCGATGCAATGGTTCGTTGCGATACGAAATAGCCAGCTACTGAAAGCATAGCTTTCGTCGTAGCGGTCCAGAAGCGAAAAGACCTTGATGAACACTTCCTGGGCCAGATCGCGGGCGTCTTCCTGGTTACGAACCATCCGGTAACAGAGGTTGTAGATGGCAGTCCGGTACCGATCCAAGAGCAGGGAGAAGGCGGACTCCTCCCCACGCTTGCATTTCTTGATGAGCTTCAGATCGGCGTGGCGGTCGAACATACTCTCAGGGAGTTGTGGGGTAGCCAGTCGTTCGAGCAGGGCGCGCGATGATCATGCTGCACGGGCGGCCACACCGCGGCAGACGACCGGCCCAGTTGGCGAAGATAGGGCTTCGGATAGGTGAGGGTCAACCTGGACTTGTCGTCCACCCGGTGCCGAACACGCGCCGAACGACAGCCGGCGGCGTGTCTTGACACCTGCCGCGACCGCGCCTAGACTCCCGTCGATCCATTCCGAAGTCCATGACCGGTCCAGCCGCCGGGCGCCGACCCAGCGGTGGGCGCGGCCGGTAGCGCAACGCCGGCTTGATAAAGAGAGGGAATCCATGAGTTTCATCGAAATGATCAATGCGCGGGAGATCCTCGATTCACGAGGCAATCCCACCGTCGAGGTCGATGTGTTTCTGGCTGACGGCTCGGTCGGACGCGCCGCCGTACCGAGCGGGGCATCGACCGGCGAACACGAAGCGATGGAGCTCCGCGATGGCGATGACGACCGCTACCTCGGCAAGGGAGTACAACAAGCGGTCAAGAACGTGGTCGAAACCATCGAGGACGAACTGCTCGGTATCGACGGGACCGACCAGGTACTCGTCGACCGGATCATGTGCGAACTCGACGGCACGCCCAACAAGTCCAAACTCGGCGCCAACGCCATTCTCGGCGTATCGCTCGCGGTGGCGAAAGCGGCGGCGACCTCCGTGGGACTACCGCTCTATCAATACATCGGCGGTGTACACGCGCGTACTTTGCCCGTGCCGATGATGAATGTCCTGAACGGCGGGGCCCACGCCGATAACAACGTCGATATTCAGGAATTCATGATCATGCCGGTCGGAGCACCCAATTTCGCCGAAGCGCTACGCTACGGGTCGGAGATCTTTCATAACTTGAAACAGACGCTGGCTGAGAAAGGTCTGGCGACATCGGTCGGCGACGAGGGTGGTTTCGCTCCCAACCTCGGCAGCAACCGCGAAGCTCTGGACCTTTTGTTGGCAGCGGTCGAACGCGCCGGCTACCGACCAGGCGAAGACGTCGTGTTCGCCCTCGACCCGGCGGCGAGCGAATTCTACCAAGACGGTTATTACGTCTTGCAGGCCGAAGGCGGCGACCGCTGGGACGCCGATCGGATGATCGAGTACTGGAGCCAACTGACCGACGACTACCCGATCGTATCGATCGAGGATGGTCTCGATGAGAACGACTGGGCCGGTTGGACCAAGCTCTATACGGCGCTGGGGGGACGACTTCAGATCATGGGCGACGATATATTCGTGACCAATCCGGAACGCTTGCGCCGCGGTATCGAGCAGCGGTGCGCCAACAGCATCCTGATCAAGCTGAACCAGATCGGGACGTTGAGCGAAACCCTCGAGACCATCGAGATCGCCAAGCGTGCACGCTATACCAATGTGGTCAGCCACCGCAGTGGCGAGACCGAGGATACGACCCTCGCCAACCTGGCGGTCGCGACCAACGCCGGCCAGATCAAGACGGGATCGCTCTGCCGCAGCGACCGCGTCGCCAAGTACAACGAGCTGCTCCGCATCGAGGAAGAGTTGGCAGACCTAGCGGTCTTTCCCGGCCGAGACTGTTTCTACAATCTCGACTAGCGGCCGCGACGGGCAAGGACGCCCGTACCAGGAGGTAGCTGGTGGACTCCGAGCGCGACAGGGAAGTCGCCGACGGGCGGTTCCTCCGCGGAACGCCCCCGGTCCGTCGATGGGCGAGACGGTGGCTGGTGGTGGGCTTCATAGGGGCCGGGTTGCTGTTTCTGCTCTTTCCGTTGGTGGGAGACAACGGCGTCGGTGCCTTCATGCGGCTGAGCGCCGAGCGCAACCGTCTGCGGCTCGAAGTCGAAGAGCTCGAACGCCAGAAATCCGAACTGCAGCACCAGATCGACACGCTACGCGACGACCCCGCGGCACTTGAGCGATTGGCGCGTGAACGGCACAATATGCGGGGACCAGAAGAGCAGGTTCTCGTCATCGTACCGCCACAGAGCGGCGCCGACCGGTCGCCTTGACACCCCCCGATGGCAGACATATATTGGCCTCGCCCTCGAACCAGGGCCATCACCAGAGTATCGGTTGCGGGGTGGAGCAGTCTGGTAGCTCGTTGGGCTCATAACCCAAAGGTCGTAGGTTCAAATCCTACCCCCGCTACCAAATAGAGACGGAAGAGGCCGGCAACTGCTGGCCTCTTTCTCGTTCCGGCTGGACGGCAGCACTTCGATCAACGGCACTTAGCCTGCGGCGGATATTGTAGCCGCACCCGGCAACTTCGGTTATGCTCCCGCTTCGTGTTTTCCGCTCGGCGGCGCCCCGCACCACAATCCGGGGCCAGCGGCTGCGCCGTACGCAGGCGCACGGCCATACGACTGCCCACCGGAAGGACTGAGACCATGGAGCAACGGGGCCAATGGAGCGGTCGGCTGGGATTCATCCTGGCCGCGGCCGGCAGCGCCGTCGGACTGGGCAATCTCTGGAAATTCCCCTACGTCACCCACCAGAACGACGGCGGCGCCTTCGTGCTGATCTACCTCGCCGCGGTGATCCTGGTCGGTGTCCCGATCATGATGGCCGAGGTACTGATGGGCCGCCGCGCTCAGCGCGACCCGGTCGGTACCTTTCGGACGCTCGCCGCTGGCCGGCCAGGCGGCCGGTCGTGGGGCGCGGTCGGCTTCCTCGGCGTGGCGGCCGGCTTCGTCATCCTCTCCTACTACAGCGTCGTGGCCGGCTGGACGCTCCACTACATCTTCCTGGCGTTGAAAGGTCAGCTCGGCGTGATGGCAACGCAGCCCGCCGTGCTCCAGGACCATTTCTTGAATCACTTCCTCGCCGACGGCCGCCAGCAGATATTCTATCACCTGCTGTTCATGTCACTGACCGTCGGCGCGGTCTACTTCGGCGTAAAGACCGGCATCGAACGCGTGGCGCGTATCCTGATGCCGGCCCTCTTCTTGATCCTGATCTTCATGGTGATCTACTCGATGACCAC
>JAUVBS010000139.1 GCA_030591105.1 bacterium
GTCGCGTGCAGGCCACACATGGTGATGCCGGTCTGCTCGCCATACGCCACGAGGGCGTCGGCGTCGTGGGCCAGGATGCGCAAGATCGCGCCACTGTCGAGTTCTTCGAGACGCGCCGGCACATCGGCGGTAAACGGGACGTAGCCGTAGCTCGTGCCGTAGTGAGTCAAGTCGGTCGATACGACCAGGAGCGCGCCTGCCCGTTGCAGCGGTGCGAGGGCGGCCGCGGCTTGCCGGCGGCGCTCTGGCGGTAGCGCCGGGACCAACAGCGGCACGATGGCGAAACCGGGAGCGAGGGTCCGCTGCAGAAAGGGCAACTGGATTTCGATGGCGTGTTCGTGGCGGTGGGCGTCATCATCGATGGTGAAAGGGTCCACTGCTCCGAGTTCCGCCACCAGGTCGGTCGCGACCGGGACCTCGCCGAGCGGCGTTGCGAAGACAGCCGCGCTCGGTAGCGCCACTGCCGCGAGCGCGGCGCGGTGGCTCGGAGCGAGGATCACCACCGTGTCGTACGCCAGACCGCGGAGCAGTCCGTAGAGCTTGCCGGCCGCCGCGCCGCTGTTGGTGTCGCGGGGGTGGGGGACGACCGCGACCAGCGGTCGTCCGGCCGGCTGTCCCGTGGGATCGGCTGCGGCCAGGTAATCGTCGACGGTGGCGCGCAAACGCTGGGGATCGCCTGGGTACCAGGTACCGCTCAGTACTGCCGATCGGGTCGTTACCATGATCACGACCTCCGGTTCGAGCGCAGCAATTCAGAGAAGATCCGGCTATTCTTGGTCCAAGCCTACCAAGAAGCTGGCGCCGAGGTCCAGTCAGAGCTTGCGTCTTGAGCGACTTGTTCGCATTCTGAGGATCACGTTAATGGACTGCGGGCGGGAATCTCGATTACCCACCCCACGAGAAGGAGTGTGTCTTGAAGATCCAGAAGAACCCCGAGGGCGACGTCATGGTCGTGCATCTGTCCGGTAAAATAATGGGCGGCCCTGATCACGACAAATTCCACGGTGAGGTCAAAGCGATGATCGCCGAGGGCTACGTCGATATCCTGCTGAACATGGCGAAGGTCAACTGGATCAACTCGACCGGTCTGGGGATCCTCGTCACCGCGTTTCACACCGTGAAGAAGAACAACGGCCGCTTGAAGATCTGTCAGGTGAGCGAACGCATCGACAATATCCTGAATGTCACACAGCTGAAGCTGGTTTTCGATACCTACGACAGCTGCGACGAGGCACTCGCCTCCTTCACCCAGCAGTGACCGCAGTCGGTGGCTGATCCGGCCCCGAGCGATCGCTACGCCGGCATCACCTCCGCCCGGCCCGGACCAGGTACTTGAGGTCACGCAAAACACTCGACCAGGCGCCGGTCGCCGCCCAGACGAATCCGGGCCAGCCATCATGCCAGCCACCTCGTCCGATGTACTCGCGCCACACCGTCGCCGGTGCGGTGACCAGCAGGTGCAGCGGTAGCAGCGGGCCGTAACCGCTGGGGCGCTCGCGGACCTCCAGGCTCGTGTAACGGTCCACCTTGCGAAGATACGTGCGCCAGCTGTCCATCGCTTCGTGGAGTATCGGTTCGCTGAGACGGCCGCAGCGCGTGTCGGAATCCCACTCGAGCCCCTCGTGTACCAGTGATTTGCTCACCCGGGCGTGGCCGACCCTAAGCAACCGGGCGCGGTACTGACCGGCCAGGTTAGCACCGCGCATGGTCCGGCCCAGCACACGGTTTTCGATCCGAATCTCCCAGACATCACGCTGCTGCAGCTCGCCCGAAGCGCGTAGTGCCGTCAAACGTGCGCGTAACGGTTCGGAGAGCATCTCGTCGGCGTCGATCCAGAGTGCCCACGGTGTGGCTACACGGTCGAGAGCTGCTTGGCGGGCACGGCCGAAATCGTCGAAAACACGTGTCCACCAGCTCAACGGCGGTCCGTCGCGGTCCGCGGCGACAGCCGTCAGGATTGCTGTCGTACCGTCGACGCTGCCGGTGTCGAGGACCGCCACCGCATCGACCGCTCCCCGTAGACTGGCGAGGCAGCGCGGCAGTTGTTGCTCGGCGTTGCGCACGATCATAAAAGCAGTTAGTTTGCACATTCGCCCATCCCCGGCTGGGGTCGTCCCGGCGGCGGTTTGACCGCGTGACGTTACGTGCTGCAGCGTACACCCGTCCTCGCGGCAGGGGCACCCAGAAACGGCGTGCTAGGGAAATTCGTACCGAGCGCACGAGCTGGAAATCGCACTGGCGTGCACCGGCGTCGGTTGGCCGTCGCCGGCGTGAAGGAGAGAAAGTGTCCGCAGAAGACAAGCTGACTCGCGAGTCCGTCCTAGCCGCCCTCGAAGACGTCAAGGTGCCCGGGACCAAGGTGAGCGTGCTCAAGGTCGACTTGATCGGCGAAGTCCGGATTGACGGTGACGAGGTCGCCGTCCAGATCGTGCGCACCACCGAGAAGGAAGAGACGATCAACGCTGTCGGTGATCTGGTGGCGGAAGCCATCGGCGTGTTACCCGGCGTGGCCTCTTTGACCATCGAGGTCGACGACCGTTCCGAACCACAAGAGGCGCCGGCCGGTCCCCACGGCCAGTCGTCCGACCCCTTCGCTGCGCGTGAGAAATTGCCCGGCGTGGCGCGCGTGATCGCCGTGGCGAGCGCCAAGGGCGGCGTCGGGAAATCGTCGGTCGCGGTGAATCTCGCGCTGGCGTTGCGCGACAGCGGTCACCGCGTCGGTATTCTCGACGCAGACATCTACGGCCCCAGTGTTCCGATCATGTTGGGTGCCGACCAGCAACCCGAGATTTCGGACACCGATCGCAAGATCACGCCCATCGATGCCCACGGCCTGCAGATGATCAGCATGGGTTTGTTGATACCGGAAAGCCAGCCGGTGGTCTGGCGTGGGCCGATGGTCTTCTCGGCGGTCCGGCAGTTTCTCAAGGACGTCCAGTGGAGCGATCTCGACTATCTCGTGGTCGACCTGCCCCCCGGTACCGGCGATGCGCAGCTGACGCTGGTCCAACAGGTGCCGCTGGCCGGTGTGGTCATGGTCACCACGCCGCAGGAAGTGGCTCTGACTGACGTCCGGCGCGGGGTGATGATGTTCCGTAGCGTCGATGTGCGGGTCCTCGGCATCGTCGAGAACATGAGCTATTTCATCTGTCCCGACAACGGCAAGAGCTACGATATCTTCGGCCGGGGTGGCGGTGCCCGTGTGGCCGAGCAGTTCTCGCTACCGTTGCTGGCGGAGATCCCCATCGATCCCGCCATCCGCGAGAGCGGCGACGCCGGCAGGCCGATCGTCCTGCAGGGCAGCGGCCCGGTGTACGACTCGTTCCTCGAGTTGGCCCACCGCGTCGATGAACTCGCTGTCCAGAACCAGCCCGAATAGCTCGGGGCCAAAAGGTATCGTCCGCCCGCCGATGGGTACACGCCCGCAGTCCCCGCCGACCGCTGCCGGGCCACGCCGTTCCGCTATACTCGCTATCTGACGTGTGCTATGCTCCCTTGCCTGCCCGTACGGTTCACTGGGGAAAGGAGCGGTGCCCACAATGTCCCGAAAGCCCTGCTTGCGCTCGGAGCGCGTACGCGACGACAAGCACAAAGCGGTTATCTGCCAGATGTGTGGCCGGCTGATCGGCAGCCCGGTCTGTTACGAGTTCCTCGAAGATATCCGCGAAGACATCAAGGCCGGCTACCTCAACGTGGTGCTGCAGATGGAGAGCGTCGAATGGGTCAACAGTACCGGCGTTGGCATCCTGGCGTCGATCTACACCTCCACCAAGAACCAAGGTGGGGCCGTCTATGTGGTGTCGGCACCCGATCGGGTAGAGAGCCTTCTCCAGACGGTACAGCTATGGCAGTTTTTGAATCCGTGCGAATCCATCGAGGCCGCGTTACAGCAAGCCGCCGACGGCTAGTCTGATCGGTTCGAGAATCGGAGACGACCATGGTTCCGGAACACATCACCGCTGCCGATGATTCCGAGATTCAGAAGCTGCGCCGGGCCGTGGAAGAGCTGTCGGTTCTGAACGATCTGGCGCGGGCCATCGGTACTTCCTACGAACCAGACCAGATCATCCGTATCATCGCCGAACGCGCGGCGCGCGCCGTCCAGGCCGAAGAGGTTTCGGTCTACCTGATTGCCCGCGAGGTAGGCGCCTCGGCCGAGACCGTCATCCGGGTGATCCGCGGCGACGAACAGACACCCCGCTATCACCTGAAACAGGATCTCGAAGGCTGGATGCACCACCACAAGCGGCCGCTGCTGTGCAACGATCCTCGCACGGACGAACCGCTCGCGAAGATGGACCTCGACGACAGCATCGAGTCGCTGCTCTGTGTACCGCTGCTGATCAGAGCAGAGTTGACGGGGTTGCTGCTCGCCTTCAACAAGCGCGGAGGCGGGTTCGGCGCGGAGGATCAGCGGCTGTTGACCATCATCGGCGCCCAATCGGCTCAGGTGCTCGAAACGGCACGATTGGTGGAGGAGGAGAAAGCCGCTGTGGCCATCCGCGAGGAGATCAAGCTGGCCGAGCGGATCCAGCTCGAGCTGCTACCGCAAGGGCCGCCGACCATCGCCGGCTACGACGCCGCCGGGGTCAGCATTCCGGCCCAGAAGGTCGGTGGTGACTATTTCGACTTCATCGAACTCGACGAATTTCGCTTCGGCATCTGCCTTGGCGACGTGTCGGGCAAGGGCTTGCCCGCGTCGTTGCTGATGGCTAACCTCCAGGCCACCCTGCGCGGCCAGGCGTTACAGGACGGCCCCTGCCGCGACTGCCTGGCCTGGTGCAACCGCCTGCTCTTTCGCAGCACGGCTCCCGAGAAGTTCGCTACGCTCTTCTACAGCGTTCTCGACACCCGGCTCAACGCGATGACCTACTGCAACGCCGGCCACGAACAACCTCTGCACTTCTGCGGTGATGAGCCGCCGGCCCGACTCGGCACCGGCGGGTTGATGGTCGGGGTGCTCGATGATTTTGCTTACCAGGACGACGTCTGCCTGTTGGCACCCGGCGACCTGGTCGTCATCTATTCCGACGGCGTGACCGACATGGTCGATGCGGCCGAGCAGCCGTTCGGCGAGGATCGCCTTATCGAACTGATCACAGCGCACCGCGAGTTGCCGGCGGCTGCGTTGATCGCGGCCATCGTGGCCGCTGTTCAGGATCACGCGGGCGACGTGCCGCCGCTCGATGATGTGACGCTTGTTGCCATCAGGCGATTGCCTTAAACACGTTTTCCCTTGTCGCTTCAGAAAGGTGCCCGTGCGGTTTCGCCGTGAGGTGTGCCGTGGGGCGGATAGTCTAACCCCTTGGTAATGGGGGCGTTTGCCGCCACCTCCTGTGGCGGCGCACTCTGCACTACGGCTCCTCCGCCATCCTGGCTGCGGAGCCGGCGTGAGGCCCCATTACCAAGGGGTTAGGCTATCCGCCCCGGATTGACCATCGGGGCCGAAAACGGAGAGGTGGGTTTTCGAGAGCATAGCCAAAAAAAGGGTCGGCAACGGGTGCTGGCATTTGCTTCCTGGGGATGTGTTGCGCAGATTTGGTTCGGCCGATAGCTGGACACCTGACGGGAGAGGCGATGCTGATCACCGATCTGACCGAAGCCGACAAGATCTGGGTCAAGGGGCGGACCGAACTACTCTTTGGTGGCGACTACATCGTCAGCCGCGACGTCCTGCACGACCCGACCCAGTTACCTGGGTTCATCGCGGTCGACAGCGGCGAGAGGATTGGGTTGGCGACTTATCACGTCGAGGGCGATCGCTGCGAAGTGGTGTCGGTCGACGCCCTCTGCCAGTTCATCGGCGTCGGTACCGCGTTGCTCTCGGCGGTGGAGACGGCGGCGCGGGTCGCCGGCTGCCAGAAACTCTGGGCGATTACCACCAACGATAACCTCGACGCGTTGCGTTTCTTCCAGAAGCGCGGGTTCACCATCTCCGCGGTACGGGTCGACAGCATGGATCGCATCCGCCAGATGAAGCCCGACATACCCGAGACCGGTTACTACGGCATTGCGGTCCGCGACGAGATCGAACTGGAGAAGACGATCGAAGCCGGGGAAGGGTGGCGGGTGGTTTGACCCGGATCACCGCTTCGGCTCTCTTTCGTAGGCGCCGATCAGCCGCCCGATCAACACGCCCAGGAACATGA
>JAUVBS010000339.1 GCA_030591105.1 bacterium
GATGGCTGCCAAGCCGAGTGAGGCGGCTAGCGCCAGACCGACGGCGAAACGACGGGCCGGCCGGAAATTTTCCCGGCCGTCGGCGAGTAGCGTGATCGCCACTTCCTGGTAACTCAGGCCGGCGGTCCGGAAGATGAAGACCAGCGAGTTGATCACCGGCAGTACAGCCAGCGATTCGAGCGAGTACGGGGCCTTCCCCATGAAGAAAGTCACGACGGGGTGGGCAGCCAGTGAAATGGTCGAGGTCAGCGCCAGCGGCAGGTAGAAGCGTGTGATACCGAGGTAGGTCAGCGCAGTGCGATCGGAGTCCCCGGTGGCGGCGGTTGTTACGGCCTGGTCGTCAACCGATCCGGTGTTGGCCACGGCCCGGCACCGCAGCCGCGTCACGGTGCCGTGTGCCATCAGCCGGCTCGCGATCGCTTCTGCGCAGACGCCGGCCGTAAGTGCGCCGGCGCCGACCACGGCGCCCGGAAAATGGCCGAACTGGAACAGTAACCCAGCGGTACTGGCCATGGTCGCGATCCGGATCACGGTGCCGACCGCGACCAGCCGTGTCAGCCCGTGGCGAATCAAGATTCCCTGGTAAAACCGGCGGTAACCGATGGCGGCCGGCCAGGGGAGCAGAATTACCAAGGCGGTGTGGGTCAGATCGGTGACCGTCGGATCGAGTCCGATCACCCGTTGCGTCAACCACGGGAAGAATGGCGTGAAGAGGGTCACGACCATGAAAACGGTGATCAACACGTTCAAGCTGTACGTGAAATTGCGCAGCTTCACGAAGGACTCGCGGCCGTCGACCAGAGCGGTCGACGCGCTCATCATCATGATGACCGGCGCCTCGACGAGGATCGCGAAGGCAAAGGCGACCCCGTAGGCAGCGAGGTTGTACTTGGGATCGGGCATCCGGGCGATCACCGCGGCGAGAAACGGACCCTCGACAGCCATCATCAGCCAGGTGGCCATCAAAGGTGTCCAGAAACGGAAGATGCGTTGCTGGGTGATGGGGGCGGGTGCGTTCATGGGGCTGCAAGATAGCTAGGGCACGGCCCGACGTACATAGGTGATTCAAACAAACCGGCCGGGACCCGTAAGGTCCCGGCCGGTGCCACTGCGGTCCTGTGGCCGGAGCGTGGTCGGTTCTACCGACTCATGATGATCTCGACCCGGCGGTTCTGGGCGCGGCCTTCCTTGGTCGCGTTGTCGGCGACCGGTTTATCCTCGCCGTAACCGACAGCCGTCAGCCGGTCCGCGTCGACACCCTTCAAGATCAGGTATTGACGCACCGACTCCGCGCGCTGCTTGGAGAGTTGCTTGTTGTATTCGGCAGCACCTGAGCTGTCCGAGTGCCCGCCGATCTCTGCTTTCTCGTCGGGATAGGCAAGCAACGCGGCGGATATCTTGTCGAGCACAGCGGCCGAGCTGCCGGTCAGTTCGGCGCTGCCGAACTCGAACTCCACTTCTCGGAGCAGGACCTGGTCGGGCAGAGCTGCGATGAGGGGGCAACCGGACGCGTCCACGCCTTGGTTCGGCGGCGTATTCGGGCAGCGGTCGTCGGCATCGAGGACGCCGTCGCCGTCGTTGTCCGGATCGGGGCAACCATCTTCGTCCATGTAGCCGTCGAAGTCTTCGGCTTCGTCCGGGCAACGATCCTCGGCATCGAGGATACCGTCACCGTCGTTATCCGGATCGGGGCAGCCGTCTTCGTCCAGGTAGCCGTCGCGATCCTCGGCCTCGTTCGGGCACTCGTCGTCGACATCGAGGACGCCGTCGCCGTCGTTGTCCGGATCGGGGCAACCGTCTTCGTCCATGTAGTTGTCGAAGTCTTCGGGATCGTCGGGGCAGTCGTCAACTTTGTTCGCGATGCCGTCGCCGTCACTATCGGCCGAACCGAAGTAGTAGGTCAAGCCGACGAAGCCGTCCACCAGAGCCGTGTTGGCGTCGACGGCGGTCGGGCCCCACATCGCATCTTCACTCATACCGATGTTGTCTTTGTCGTTACCGAACATGTAGTGGTAACGGGCACCGAAATCGAGACCCCAGTGGCTGCTGATGAACCACTCGAAGCCCAGCGTGAAGCCGAGGTTGAAGTTAGTCGCACTCAATTCCTGGCTGTTGCCATCCGTGTCGTAGCCGATGGCGGTCGGTCCGTCAGGGGACTCCAAATTGCCCATCTCGATGCCGCGCTGGTCGTGGACGTTCCAGATGACGACGCCGGCAGCCAGACCGAGGTAGGGGTCGAAGCTACTCTGGGGTGCGATACGCCACTGGACACCGAACTCGGGGTTATGGATCGTCGTGTAGTATCGGGAGAAGGAATCGAACGAGAAACCTGCCTTGTCTTCTGGATTCTCGACGCCGGGCCGTACCCAGCCGGTCTTACCGCTGAAGTTGAGGACCCAATTCTGGCTCAGCCCATAGCGGAGACGTAGACCAATGAACTCATCCACGTTGGAGTAATCGTTATCGCCATGGATCAATTTCATGATCCCGCCCTCGATGCCCAGACCGAAGCGACCGCTGAGATCCTCAGCAGTGGCAGGGGTCCAGAGCAAGCAGGACAGTAACAGGATTGCGAGCGTAACCTTGCGCATTCTCGACCTCCATGCGTGCGACCGATCCCCATAGTACGCAGCACTGCGCAACTGTGGCTCCGGCCGCGCTTTTCTTGCACGACTTTGCTGCCGACGTTCCGAGTGTAAGGGCCGACCAAGTAGATCGATCAATAGCGTGCCGAACACTTTGGATCGGTTTCCGCTCGCTCGGGTCGAGCCTGCTCCCAGTAAACGTCTTGGGCTGATGGCCCATATATAAACTGACGGATGATTGCCCGTCAACCTGAGTTTATGGCCCCATAGCGGCTTGCCATAACCCTTCCCGTGTTCTATATAGAGGGCCGTATTTTTGATCGTAAATGGGGCTGCGGCGGGTGACATATAGGCGTACGACGGGGCCTTGGGAATTTCAATGACCGAGGGGGAAATCGTGGAAGATCAACTGGTGAATGCGCAGACCTGGCTCGAGAAGCTGAGTCAGATCGGAATCGCTTACGGTCCGAAAGTGATTGCCGCGCTGGCGATCCTGATCATCGGCCGCATCGCCGCCGGCATGGTGCGCCGCGGCATCCGCAAGGTCATGTCCTCTCGCGGTCTGGACCCGGGTCTGACCGGGTTCGTGTCGAGCTTGGCCTACATGGCCATCATGGCGTTCGTCGTCATCGCCGCCTTGGCCAAATTCGGGGTGCAAACGGCGAGTTTCGTCGCC
>JAUVBS010000021.1 GCA_030591105.1 bacterium
TCGAGCGCATTGCGCAACTCGTGCGTGGCGGGATCATCGAAGGCATCAGTGACCTGCGCGACGAATCCGATCGTGACGGGATGCGGATGGTCGTCATCCTCAAGAAGGACGCCTACCCGCAGGTCGTGCTCAACAAGCTGTATGCCCACACGCAATTGCAGACCACCTTCGGCGTGATCAACCTCGCGCTGGTCAACAACCGCCCACGGGTGATGTCACTCAAAGAGACGATGCTGGAGTTCATCGCCTTTCGTGAAGAGGTCATCGTCCGCCGCGCCCGCTACGATCTGCGCAAGGCGGAAGAGCGCGCCCACATCCTCGAGGGCTACCGCATTGCGCTGGACCACATCGATGAGATCATCGCCCTGATCAAGAAGAGCGACTCACCGGAGATCGCCCGTCAGGAATTGATCGCGCGGTTCGCTCTGTCGGAACGCCAGGCGCAGGCAATTCTCGATCTACGACTGGCACGGCTGACCGGCCTCGAACGCCAGAAAATAGAGCAGGAGTACCGCGAGCTGATCGAACAGATCTCCGAGTTGAAGGCGATATTGGATAGCCGCGCGCGTGTGCGGCAGATCGTGGCCGAAGAGATCGTCGAGGTCCGTGAGAAATACGGCGACGAGCGCCGCACCGAAATCGTCGAGGACGAAGGGGAAATCGACCTCGAAGACATGATCGCCGACGAGGACATGGTCGTGACGATCAGCAACCAGGGTTACGCCAAGCGGATACCGCTCGACACCTATCGGCAACAGATACGTGGCGGTAAAGGCATCACCGCCATGGGGACCAAGGACGAGGACTTCGTCGATAATCTCTTTATCGCCACAACCCACCAGTACCTCCTGGTGTTGACCGAGAAGGGCATCTTGTACTGGCTGAAGGTGCACCGTATCCCCAAGGGGGGGCGCATCTCGCGGGGCAAGCCCCTCGTGAACTTGATACAGATCCATCCCGACGACAGCATCCACGCCGTCGTACCGGTACGCGAGTTCAGCGCTGATCACTATCTGGCGATGGCGACGAACCTGGGTGTGATCAAACGTACACCGCTTGCGGACTTCTCGCGGCCACGGCAAGCCGGTATCCGCGCGATCAATCTCCTCGAAGGGGAGCGCCTCGTCGCGGTACGCGAGACCGATGGCCATAGCGACATCATACTGGCCTCGACCGCCGGTATGGCGATCCGTTTTCACGAGAGCGACGTACGCCCCATGGGCCGCACCGCACGCGGCGTACGCGGCATCGCCCTACGCCGCCGCGAAGAAGCCATCGGCATGGTCGTGGTGCCACCCGGCGAAGATGAAGAGAAAATAGACCTGCTCGCGATCACCGAGAACGGCTATGGCAAACGCACGACCGTCAATGAGTACCGCCGTCAAGGCCGTGGCGGTAAGGGCTTGATCACCATCAAGTGTACCGAGCGCAACGGCCGGCTCATCGCGATCCGCGATGTCCAACCCGACGATGAGATCATGGCGATCACACGTAACGGGATCATCATCCGCACCGGTATCGATGGTATCTCGCGCCAAGGCCGCAACACCCAAGGCGTGCGGATCATGAATCTGGGTCAGGGCGACCTGGTCGCGAACATCGCTAAGGTGGCCAGCAACGGTGAAGACGAGGTCAACCCCGACGGTAACGGAACCGTTGCGGATAACATTGCAGGCGATGATGCCGGTACCACGGACGCCGTCACTGATGACGCCGCTGACGGTGCCACTGATGGTGCCACTGACGGCGCCACTGACGGTGCCACTGACGGTGCCGCTGCCGGTGCCACTGACGGTGCCGCTGATGACGCCGCCGATGACAGAACGAAAGATGCCAACTAGCGGACGGTCCCGGAAGACACGTCACCGGCGCAAGAAATCTGCGAGAGCAGGAAGTACGTAAACCCTTGAAAATATGAGTGTAAGGATATGTGTCCGGTGGTCCCGAGCCAGTATCTGGCGAAACCGTTTGGACACACACACGACACTGGTCTAGAATTCAGCTTGCTATGAATACTCCCTGCCAAGTGATTCTCGCGCTGTCGATCGGCGCCGGCCGGTGGGCCGCGACGGTCGGACTGGCGGCTCTGTTGTCGATCGGGCCAACGGTATCAGCCGTCAGTGCCAGATCGGTTCCGGTCCACGATTACGATCTCGGCTCGGGAACGCACGCTCAGGTTTTCCCCGATGGTTCGGTTCGTTTCCGTGTCGTGGCCGAGACGGAGGAGACCGACCTACTCTGGTTGGCGATTCCGTGGCCGGAAGATCGACGCGCCGGACATCGCGAAGCGAGTTTGTTCACGACCGTGACCACCGAGGGGGCCGAAGGCGGTCACCGGGGCTTCGCGCGTGATGCCGACGACGATAACGACGGTGACGTCGATGAAGATCGACGCGATGGCCGCGACAACGACGGTGACGGTGCGGTAGACGAGGACTTCGCCGCCATCAGCGACGATATGACGGTGGTCAACGCCACGCGCGACGGCCGTACACTGCACCTGGAGACGTACCATTGGTCGTACCCGCACCTCCAGAGAGTCGTGATGGTCAACGCCACGCTGACAACAGGCAACGGTCAACCAGTCGCTACCAACGCGATCATCGAAGCGGTCGCTTCACCCTGGGAGCGCAGCGATTTGATCTGCCGGGCCCGGCCGTTGGCGCGGCGCGAGCGCCCGGAGGAGATCTCCGCTCTGGTGTGTGGCCGGCCGGACCCGATCGATCCGACGCGGACGATCTGGCTCGGTGTCGTGCTACTCGATGCCGCCGGTGCGCGCAGCGGTCGGAACTCCCGCGTGCGACGCGACGATCAACAACTCGCGGTGCCGTTCTTGGCAGGTAAAATGCGGCTGGCGATATCTGTCGCCCCGACATTTCTGCAGCTAACCGGGTCTTTGGCCGCGGCCATCGCGGTTCACCGCGGCGCCGCCGACCCAGTCACCGGTCATAGCGTGGAGTGGATCGTGCCACCGTTACCACCAACCGATCAAACCAGCCCCAACCGAGCGGCGTACTGGATTGCCGAAGACGGTGGCGCAAGACTCGAGTTCGCGTTGCAGCCGGTCACTGACCAGCTTTTTGATCCCGACCTTTTCGAGCTCGGCCAGCAGCCCCTTGGCAGCCCGACGACCATCGTCTGGTACCCGAACGAGGGCTCGCGAGTGGAGATCGCCTGGCAACCGCCGACGCCGGAGATGATCACGTCCAGACCGAGACAGCTTTGCGATCCGTACGCGACGGTTTTATCGAGTGCGGGTTCGGACGAACCCGGCCGGCTGGTCTTCCGTTATGCAGCGCCGACCGCGGCGCAGAATGATCGGTCTGCCGACTCCGCGGACTCGGACCCGCAGCTCATCATGGCGCGAACCCTCGACGGACGTAGCGTGCAGTTGTCACTCGATCGGCGCTCGCCACGAGCCGATCAAAGCACCGAGCCCGGTGACGGTTACGACGACAGTGTCGATGCGGCGATATCGGCAACGCAGTCCGACGGCGACGACGACCCGCCAGACCCGCGGTCGGTCAGCAACCAACCGACACTCAATCCGGACTTGTTGGAGAACTACCCGAATCCGTTCCGGGACGTTACGAATATTCGCTTCAACGTGCCGCGCACAGTGCAGGAGGGGTTCGTCTGGCGTCCAGACCAGCAGCCGGCTCTCTCGCCGGAGAGCGCGATCCCGTACCGCTCGGGGTACCCCATGGTGACCGTGAGTATCTACAGCTTGAATGGGCAAGAGATCGCCGCGCTGTTTGCCGAGCAGGTCGCGCCCGGAGAATACCACGCGAGCTGGGACGGCAGCGATCTGCACGGGCGGCCGGTTGCTGCCGGCACTTATTTTTGTAAACTCCAGGTCGAGAGCTGGAGTGTGACAAAACGCCTCGTGTTCCTCCGCTAATCCAGGCCAACGATAGCCAACTCGTTGTCGGCGCGATGAATAGCGCTTCAATTTCTTTTCCCTGATCCTACCTTCACGAATCGTACGGACTGTTTTCGCATTTATCGCGGATTCGGGACAGAAAAAATAAAGGAAAGTGTGTTTTCTCAGTAGACAAGCAGGACTGATGCGTAATAGTATTGTAGACGTCAGGGAGGATTTTTTTAGCTTATGTCACATCTTTGTTCTGCTTCATTAGAGTAACCCTCACACTGAAGGGGTAAGCGGTGGAAGAACGGTTGGAAGCACTACCAGCACCGTGGACCAGCTTCATAGTCGAGTTTCCCACGTATCCCAAGGTCTTGACCCATGGACGGGAGGAAAGTCAAAGGGTTTTGTTCTTGTGTCCGCAAACGGAAGCCAGCCCGACGGAGTTGTGCCTGGCGCTCTTCGGCAGCCAGATCTTGATGCGCCGACTCCAGCAGGGTGAACCGATTGCAGAGATTCCGGGTGCGCGATTCATCTTCGTCTACGCGATGGAGACTCCTGAAAACTTGCAGAGCATTTTGGCGGACTGTCAGGCGTCGGTCGATGCACCGGTTCTGGTGGCCCGCAAAGCCAACGTCGTCAAGAGTGCGCAGTACGTGACCGAGTTCCTCAGCCGGGCCCTGGCTCCGAAGTCGGGAACATCGCGGCCGTGGACCGAAACTGCGAACAATGCCGGCCTAGCCCGCCTCGATGCAGTGGTGGGCGGTATGCCGGAAGACACCGTCCTCTGGACGGAGCCGCTTCCGGAGATCAAGCTGGTCAACGGCGAAGGCAATCGCATCCGCGCCGCCATTGAACTGCAGGACTACCGAGCGGAGTACGCCTGCCGGTTCGTGTTGGCGCACTTTCAGGAGAATATCAACCGCGATAAGATGGCGGAGATGGTCAACCTCTCACCCGGTTATTTCTCCAACTTGTTCCGAGCTGAAGTGGGCATGAGCTTCAGTGATTATTTGATCCAGGTTAGGATCGAGAACGCCAAGAGCTTGCTGCGTCGCTTCGATCTGTCGGTCGAGGCCATCAGCAAGCAGTGCGGTTTCAACAGCCTGGCGCATTTCTCGCGAACCTTCAAAGAGCGCTGCGGTCTGTCACCTTTAAAGTACCGCAAGAGTCCCAACGTGCAGACGTAAGGACGCGCGATTCCCGACGAGAAAGGCCCTTCCCGTGTGGAAGGGCCTTTTTCCTGCGATGGATTGCGGTTACTTTCAGAGCGACATGCCTTGGGCGGCGACACCGCGGGCAATAGCAAGACCAGGAAGGGCCATGGCGCTCGTCGCACTGACCGACCTCAGCTTCGACTACGGCAGAGAGAAGATCCTCGACCGTATTTCCGTTGCCATACAACCGGGGGTGAAGTACGCCCTGGTCGGGGCGAATGGGGCCGGCAAGACGACTCTGCTCGCAGCATTGGCGGGCGAACTCGATCTGCCGGCCGGTACACGCCAGGCGACCGGGTCGCTGCGCATCCAGAGACTCCGTCAAGAGACCCTGCTCGCTGCCGAACTGGCCGAGACCGGCAGCGTGCGAGATGCCGTCGCCAACGCAGCATTCGGCGAGGAACTTGCGCTCGAAGATGAACTGGCGCGGATCGCCCATCAGCTCGCAATAGAATCCCAGTCCAGTGATGAACACAAGGAACTGATCCGCCGGCAAGGCAAGCTGCAACAGGAGTTCGAGCATCGCGACGGCTACACACTGAGGTCGCGACTAGAGGCGACACTGCGCGGCGTGGGACTCGGACCGCAAAACTGGACGCGGTCACTCACCGAGTTATCAGGGGGTGAACGGCGCCGCGCCGCGCTGGCGGCGGTGCTCTTGGGCGGCGCCGACCTGTTGTTGCTCGATGAACCGACCAACCACCTTGATCTCGACGGTTGCGAGTGGCTCGAAGGATTCTTGGGCCAGTTCCGCGGCGCGATACTATTGGTTTCTCACGACCGTCAGTTTCTGGACCGCCTCGCTGACCGTACGCTGCACCTCGAGCGTGGCCAGTTGATCGCCTATAGCGGGAACTACTCCTTCTTTGCAACAGCGAGGCGCCAACGTTTCCAGCTCGAGCTGTCCACTTGGCAACGCCAACAAGACCGTATCCGGCAGGCCGAGGAGTATATCCGGCGAAACATCGCCGGCCAGAAAACCCGCCAAGCCCAGTCGCGCCGCAAACAATTAGCTCGCGAAGTAAGGCTGCCGCGACCGCGCGACGAAGCGGCTGTGCCGCACTTCCTGTTGCAACCGGAACGACCGAGCGGCGGTACGGTACTGCAGGTCACGGGGCTACAGAAAAAATTCTCCGACCAGCTTCTCTTTACCGATCTCGACCTGCACGTCTCGCGCGGCGACCGCATCGGGATCATCGGGCCCAACGGCTGTGGCAAGACGACGCTATTGAAGATCCTGGCCGGCGCGGAACTGCCGGACACCGGTCACGTCAAACGTGGTCAGAATGTCGATCTCGGTCTGTACGATCAAGAACTGATGAGTGTCGCCGACCGCAACACGGTGATCGGCGAGCTGGGCGCCGTCGATCCACGGGCGACCATCGGTGAGCTACGCAGTTTTCTCGCGGCATTCGGATTCGATAGTGATCTGTACGATCGTCCGGTGGGCGATCTGTCTGGCGGCCAAAGAAGCCGCCTGGCGCTACTGCGTCTGATCATGCAAGGTCACAACACACTGTTGTTGGATGAGCCGACCAACCATCTGGATATCGGCAACCGCGCCGCGCTCGAGGCGGCGCTCGCCGGATACGACGGGACGCTGATAGTCGTCTCGCACGACCGGCGTTTTCTCGATGCGCTGGTCCAGCGGCTGCTGGTCTTTCCGTCGTTGGACCGGCCGCAAGACGCCGGTCGCGTGCAGATGTTTCTCGGCGGTTATTCCGATCTGGTGAATCGCCGCGCCGCCGAACAGGCCAGTGGTGTTCAAGCCGGCGCCGAGCGCCCGGTTCGCGCTGCGGGCAGGCGGCGTGCGGCCGGAGATCACGACGCCGCGGCGATGACTGACGGCGACACCGATCGGGTAGCGCTGAGCAAGAACGAGCGGGCCCGCCGACTGCGGTGGATCGCCGCAGTCGAGGACGAGATAGCCGAATGCGAGCTGCGCAAGAGCGCGGCGCTGGACGAGATGAGCGACCAGGCTCTCGGCCCGTCGCGGCGCCGCGAGCTGGCTGAGCTGTGCGATGAACTAGAAAGCACTCTTGCCCAGTGCATGTTACGCTGGGAGCAGTGGCACCGGGAAATCGACGGGCCTTCGGATACCTGATCCGGGTTTTTCACGACTAACCACGGTTGGCTAGATGATGATGGACGTCACACAGAAAGCGAAGCACCGCTGGCAGCAACAGGCACCGCGGGAGAGAACGGTGCTGGTCGGCGTGCATTTGCCCGAGGCGTGGGCGGGGGGTCTCGGCGGCGAAGCCGATACCGCGGAACTGCGCCAGCTGGTCGAGACGGCCGGCGGCGAGGTGACCGCGGTGATCGAGCAGCGCCGGCAGCGGCCGGTGGCGCGGACATTCATCGGGAAGGGAAAACTCGCAGAGCTGCAGGAAAAAGTTGCCGATAGCGAGGCCAACCTGGTCGTTTTCGATAACGAGTTGACACCGGCCCAGGGGCGTAATCTCGAGAGCTCGCTCGAGGTGAACGTCATCGACCGCACCGAACTGATCCTCGACATCTTCGCACGTCACGCGCGCACCAGCCAGGCGCGCCTGCAGGTCGAGCTGGCCCAGCTACAGTATCTGTTACCACGTCTGACCCGGCTCTGGTCGCACCTCGAACGCCAAGCCGGCGGTATCGGTACGCGCGGTCCCGGCGAGACCCAGCTCGAGACCGACCGTCGGCTGATCGGGCGCCGCATCACCCGTCTTAAACGGGAACTCGCTGGCATCGAGACCGATCGTCGTGTGCAGATCAAGGGCCGCGAAAGTATTTACCGGGTGGCGCTGGTCGGTTACACCAACGCCGGCAAGTCGACCCTCATGAACGGGATCACCGACGCCGGGGTCTACGTCCGTGATCAGCTCTTCGCCACGCTCGATGCCACGACCCGCCGTGTCGAGTCGGACGAGCGGCATCGGTTTTTGTTGACCGACACCATCGGTTTCATCAGGCGTCTGCCCCACCACCTGGTCGAGAGTTTCCACGCGACGTTACGCGAGGTCGCCGAGGCGGACCTGCTGGTGCACGTGGTCGATGCGGGCAGTGTCGATCCGGAACATCAGATCGCTTCGGTCAACCGGGTGCTCGCCGAAGTCGCCCCGGAAGAGAAACCGACGCTAATGGTTTTCAACAAAATGGACACCGTAGCGGACGAGCTTTTCCGCAATCGATACGCACGTCATTACCCGGAAGCTTTGTTCGTCTGTGCGCGCACACCGGAGGGGGCCGAGCAGTTGCTGCAGATGATCGGCACGCGGTTGAGTGCGGCGGAGCGCATCTACAAATTGAAGGTACCAGGCCAGGCTTTATATCATCTCGGCTCGCTGTTCCGGACCGGCGCGGTGCTCGATCAGCTCTGGACCGGCGATCTTTGTACAGTGACGGTACGCATGCGGCCGCAGGAGTTCGAACGGCTGCTCGGAAGGGTACCGGCCATAGCGGTGAGCGGTGACGACCCGTGAGCGACCTGCGTGAGCTCATACGCGATCGCAGCTTTGCCCAGATCTGGGGTGCGTCGGTCGTGTCTGGTCTGGGTGATAAGATCGCGATCATCGCCCTGTACCTCTTGATCTTCCGCATGACCGGACGGGCCATCGATCTCGGCCTACTCGCAGCGGCGCAGATCGTGCCGGCAATCTTACTCGGTCCGTTGACCGGTATCTTGCTGGACCGATTCGACCGCAAGAAGGTGATGATCGCCGCGGAGATCGCCAGCGCGGTCGTCGTCGTGGCGGTGCCGCTGGCCAGCAGTCCAAAGGCGGTTTACCTGCTGGCGGGTTTGCTGTCGGCCGGTCGGCAGTTCACCGGCCCGGCTCGTCTAGCCTTGATCCCCGATGTCGTACCGTCGTCGCTGCTCGACCGCGCCAACTCTCTGATCATGGTCACCCGCAATGTGGTGTTGCTGGTGGGGCCGGCGGTCGGTGGCGCCATCGTTGCCTGGCACGGAACAGACCTCGCTTTCTGGGTCGATGCGGGTACGTTCCTGGTGTCGGCTGCCATCCTCGCCGCCCGTCCGTTGCGGTACCTCGACGGTGGGCAGACGCGCACCGTTGCTGCGGACGGAGCCGGTGCGCCGCGTGAAAGCACCTGGCAACAGCTACGCGACGGCCTGCAGGTACTATGGGGCCACCCGCGTCTCCGGTTCGCGGTGTTGTTCTTCGCCGCGCTCACCTTTGTGACAGCCATGCAACAGCCGCTGGTGGTACTGCTGGTCAAGACCCGCCTCGGCGGTAGTGATCTCGAACTGGGCCTGATCGTCTCCGCCGCCGGATTGGGAGGCATCGTCGGCGCGTTAGCGGGCGGTTTGCTGCGAACCGAACGCGAGCCGCTACGCGCGGTGACCTGGCTGATGGCCGTCGACGGTCTGTTGCTGGTGGTTTTTGCGCTGAATCGTCAGTTCGTCTGGGCGCTGGTTCTGTTCGCGCTGTTCGGAGCGATCGGGACAGTGATCCATATCAGCATCGCCACGTTTTTGCAGCGTGAAGCACCCAAAGCACACCGCGGCCGCGTGTTCGGCTGGCTGGGGACGTTCATCGGACCGCTCTCTCTGGCATCGGTCTTTATCGGTCCGGCGGCGGCCGGATTGGTCGGTGTGGTCGCGGTGCTGGCGGTATCGGGGCTCTTCGAGATGACGGTCGGTCTGATCGGCCGTTGGCGGTTACCGCCATCGATGCCAGCCGATTCACCGATTGCGGCCGAGCCATCGATGCCAGCCGAGCCACCGATGCCAGCCGATTCACCGCCACGATAGTCTCAGCCCCATGCGACCGGTCACGAGGATTCTGGCCCGCCGCTTGCACCAATTACCATCGGCACCGATCAGGCATGAATCACGTTGCAAAGGACGGCAGATTTCGCCGCCCCATCGTGCAATATGCTTTGCGCACCCGGCATAGCTATCATAACCACCATATAAATAACGTAGTTATTGGGGTTCACCCTGGGCACAACCCTTGCAGGTAAGCCGGCGAGAAGTATTGTGCGCGGACCCGGGATTTCCCGGATCATACCGAGTGGGGATGGACCATGCCTACGAAATACACCGTGCGACGCATCCGGCGTGAAGGGTTCACGTTAGTGGAACTGATGGTTATCATCACCGTGTTCGGCATGATGATGACCATGGCCGTTCCCCCGTTCTTGAATTACGTGCGCTCGAACCGCTTGGACACCAATACCGATCGCCTGGCCGCCGACCTGCAGTTGGCGCGCTCGCTGTCCATCTCCAATGGACAGATCCTGCGCTTCACCGCGGATGCTGCCGGCTACACCATCACCAACCCGGTCAGCGGCCGGACGATCCGCTCGCGTCAGTTCGACGGCGGCTGCGCCCTCGCTCTGAACGCTACCGCTGATTTCTTCCCGTGGGGTATGGCGGACACGGTGGTGCTCGATATTGCCAACGGCTCGGGCGGACGCAGGATCAATCTGCTACCCACGGGTATGGTGGAAGTGGAGGTCAACTGATGAAGGCAGCGCAGCGAGGCAAACCTGGCGCGAAGCAGAGGTGGCGGCCCGGACGACCGGACCGCGGTGGTTTTACCCTGATCGAAATCATGGTGGTCATGGTGATCCTGGTCATCGGTATCTTGCCGCTGGCCATGGTGCAAACCCGCGCGAGGCAGGAAGTTCGCCAGTCCGACCGCTTCACCCAGGCGATCACGCTTGCCCAGGAACAGCTCGAACAGATGAAGGGCCAGGGTTTCGGAAACGCGGCAGCGGATTCCGGGATCGTCGGCCAGGTGAATTGGGAATCGAGCGTCACACTGGACGCCTTCGGTCTCGAGCGCCTCGAGGTCGAGGTCACCTGGCAAGATGTTCAGGGTGACCGGTCGATGGTGCTGGCCGACATGATCTCCGTGCGTTGAAACCGAAGCCAGAGGTAATAGAACCGTGAACCGATACCACAACACACCGAGACGGCTGGACCGGCGAGGCATGACCCTGGTGGAGATGATGATCTCGCTGACCATCTTCGCAGTGATCATGGGGGTTGTTTTTACCTTCCTCGCCAATTCACGCCGCACCTACAGCAGCACCAGCGAACGGGTCGAGTATCAGCAATCGATACGCGCGGTCCTGTCGCTATTGACCAAGGAGATCCGCTCGACGGGCTGCGACCCATCCGGTGTCGGGTTCGACCATTTCACACTGGCGAGCGACACCCAGCTGAGCCTGTTCATGGATCTGGACGGCAACGGGGATACCCTCGGTAACAGCCCCGACGAGAGCGTGATCTATCAGTACGACGCGGCCCAGGAAGAGCTCAGCCGCGACGGCGGAGCAGGCCTGCAGGCGATTCTGCGCAACGTTTCCGGCATCCTCTTCACGTACTTCGACGAGAACGGGAACCCACTGCTCGTGACACCGCTGTCACCGGGAGACCGGGCAGCGATCCGCTTTGTGGATATCGATATCACCGGTGAATCAGACACCGGTGAGATCGTCAATTACAGTACCCGCGTCCTGATCCGGAACGGGTGATCAACGTTAGCCGGCAAGGAGAGCCCGATGCGTAGCAAACCGATTCCCACCCCCGATCGCGAGGGATTCGCCCTCGTCACCACGCTGCTGATCATCCTCGTACTGAGCGTGATCGCCGTCGGGGCTGCTTATCTCGCCAGCTCGGAAAAGCGCACCAGCTTCGCCGAGTCGGTCCATTTGAGCGCCGTCTATTCCGCCGACGCCGGCGGTGAGGCGGGGATCAATTTCCTGCGTCTATCGGACTCGCCACCGGCGATCCTCGACTTCGCCGACTTCGCGGTGCGCAACGAGGCCGATACCGCCATCCGTGGTTCGCAGAGCTACGAGTTCGACTGCTTCTACATCCGGAAGCGGCCCAAGCCCGGCTGGGGAATCGAGTTCCTCGACTATGACTATCGCGTTTCCTCCATCGGCAAGGCGTCGCAAAGCGGCACGAGCGGCGTCGAATTGGTGGCCGCCCGGTTGTTCAAGGAGGGCTACTAATACCGGCCCGCGGGTCGGCACTCAAGGCCGATTGCAAGCGGGCGGTGCGACGACGAGAGAGACAATGCCGGGGCATGCCTGGCTGGATCCACGAAAGGGCATATCGATGTTAATGATCAAGCGCACGAGGTGGATCACGGGAGCGGCGACGCTCTTCACCGCGGTCTTGATGCTCGGCGCCAGCGCGCCGACGGCGGTCGCCGCGGCCTGCCAGATGCCCCTGTTCGTGCAGGAGGCGACCATCGACGCCAATGTCATGCTGCTGGTCGACAACTCCGGATCGATGGCCACCCTCGTCCAGCATCCAGATTTCGATCCAGCCGTAGTTTATCCCGGCGGTATCGTCGGCTGGCTGAGTATCCCTGCAGACGGCATGTACACCTACAACGGCAATACGGCCTTCCTGCGTGCGACGTGGTACGAGCAGAA
>JAUVBS010000311.1 GCA_030591105.1 bacterium
CCCCCCCCCCACGGCCCTACTCATCGCGAATCACACGACGCCCACATTTTCGAAGTCACAACGGAAGGATTATCAAACGATCTCTACAATTTGACGTCGACGAAGAATCGCGTTCGCAACTCGCCGACATACTCGGACAGCTCCGCTTCCATCTTCAGCGCCTCGATCTGACGCCGGATCTGCTCCTTCAACTCTTCGAAGGTGTAGCTGTGGCCGGCAATGCGATCGATGACTCGAAAGATGTACCAGCCGGCAGGCGTCAAGAGCGGTTCCGTGATATCGCCCGGTTGAGCGTCGGTGAGAATCTCTTGGAAATCCTGGGAAAGGTCATCGAGCCGGAAGGTGCCCAGCAACCCGCCGTTGCGCGCAGACGCGGGATCGCCGCTCATCTCCGCTGCCACCAGGCTGAACGCTTCACCACTGCTGACGCGCTGGTATGCGCGATCGATCGCCAGCTGGGCCTGGTCGACATCCTCGCGCGTGACCTCCATGGGGAAGTAGATCTGGCTGATATCCCGTCTACCGTCATCGGTCAGCCGATCGAGCCGGATCAGATGCACGCCGCGCGAACTGACCACCGGAGCGCTGACCTCACCCACCGAGAGCGCAAAAACCGCCTGTTCGAGGCTCGGATCGAAGAGGTCGCCCTTGTTGACGACGCCGATGTTGCCGCCACGTGCCGCGTTGGGCCCTCGCGAGTACTCTCTCGCCACTTGGTCGAACGGCTGCCCCTGCCGCAATGCTTCCTGAACCAGTTTGACGTTGTTCTGCACCTCTTGGCGCACCTCGGCCGAAGGCTGGATTACGATCAGAATGTTCGATATCGTCAAGCTGTCCGGCTCTTGCGGCATCTCGGCCAGATGATCGTAGTAGTACTCCTCGACCTCGTTCTCGAGCACTTCGATCTTCGGCCGGATGAATCGCCCGACCACCAGCCGCATGTACTGCTGATCGCGGATCTGAGAAAAAAGCCGATTGCGGTAATCTTCGAGCGTCATGCCAGTCCGCTCCAACTCGCGCTCGAGCGCGTCACGCGAACCGAGATGGTCGATCCACTGCTGGATCTTCTCATCGACACTCTCGCGGACCGCATCGTCGTCGACCTCCAGCTCTTCTTGCTTGGCGGCGGCGATGATCAGCTTGCTCTCGATCAACCGCTGCAAGATCTCATCCCGTACGGCAGGCGTGTTGGCTGGGGGCGATTCGCCGGTCAGTTCCATCTCGTAGCGGTAGATCTCCAACTCGCGTTCGAGATCGCTCTGGAGGATCATTTCTTCGTCGACGATCGCCACGATCCGGTCGACCAGCCGTGCCCGACTCGGAACGCTTAACGAGAGCTGCGCGACGCTATCGGCGGGCGCAGCGGTGGTCTGGGACACAGCGGGACGGTCGGCGACCAGGATCACGGCGACGATCAACGACACCGCAACAACCAGCGGCCGGGGCACCGCCAATAGCCGAACCGCGGCCGGACCACCGACACCGCACCTCGCTGCATGGCGTGTCATGGCGCTCATCCTCCCTCAGGCGCGCTACCGCGGTCAGCGACGCGCCGCTTACCACGCCCCGGCCGTACCACGAGCGGTACTACCGGGACGATCGGGGTGTCACAGAACTGGTTGCACATCCTCTTGCGATGCCATCAATTCCTGCCACGACGGCATCTTGGCTAGATTCAACTCGTCGATCGTGACGCCGTATTCGTGCTGCCATTGGTCGAGTAGCCGATTCAGCTCGTCCTCCTTGCGGCTGGCGCGGATACGTTGTGCCAGCGCTTCACGGAAATCGCTGAATTCGGGGATACCGGCAGGCTTGATCTCCGTCAACACGATCACAGCGTATTGATTCCCGATCTCGACCGGCTCGGTCACATCGCCGATATTGGCCAGGCGGAACAGCGGCGTTACAATGGGATGTTCGACGCTCGTCTTGAGCGGACCGAACTTGCCTCCGTTTTGCTTGTTACCCGCATCGACGCCGAACTTCTCCAGTACCGCCTCGAAATCCTCGCCGGCCAGGAGGGCTGCCCGCGCCTGCTCGGCGCTCGCCTGGCTGTTGCAGTCGACGAGCTTGCCGCTGCGTTGTTCGGGCTGCGCGTAATCCTGCTTGTGCTCGGCCCAGAACTGCTCGAGCTGTTCCTTGGTAACGGTCTCGTCGATCACGAGCCCATCGTCGTGCAGTCTGGTGACCATCATCTGATTGATCTGGTTCATTGCCAGTTCTTCGACCCGCGGGTCATCACGATAGCCGCGCTTGATCGACTCGTCGGTCATGATGACCTTGTCGAGTTCCCCCATCAATTTCTGTCGCAAACCGCCGAGCATCTCCGACCGTTTCGGTCGTTGAAAAGCGTTCATGCGGTCGAAGTTGGACTTGTACTCGCCAATGTTCGAGGTTACCGGGCCGTCGGTGGTCGTGAAGGAGTAGAGCAGACGATCCAGGTCGGCAGCCTCGATCTTCAGCGGCTGAAGTTGCTCACGGGGCGTCGGCTTGCCGGTCTCCGGATCGATGATCGACTCGTTCCTCGGTAAACCTTGGTAACAGATCCAGAGCGATTCCTCGTCGAGCACGAAGTCGTGAGCTTCACGTACCTCATCCTTGAACTCGTTTTTCGCCAGGTTGATCTTACGCTGGCGGATACTGTCGAGCACCTTCATCTTGATCGCGTCGACGTCCGGCGGCGGGTCATTCTTGATCTGCCGTACGTTCAGCAGCCAGAACCCGTAGGTCGTGGGGATCGGCTCGGTGACACCACCCTCTTCCACCGCGAACACCGCACTTTCGAACGAGTCCTGAAATTGGCCCCAGGGGACGGTGATCTCGTTGCGACCGGTGGGACTTATGTCGCCGTCGTGATACTCGGCGACCAGCTCATCCCACGGTGTACCGGCCAACGCCTTGGCGCGGGCTTCGCGGGCGTCATCCTCGAAATTGGTGATCAGGAAATCGCAGAGACGTTTCTCACCCATGTGCGAGATATACTCCGCCAGCGCCTCGTCCGAGATGACGTTCGCCGGTGTTTCGATGGCATCCTCGTACAACAACTGGGAGGCATAGTAATCGTACAACTGGTTTCGGGCGTTTTCGACATCGGTCTCCTTGTCGTAGCCCAGTTCGACGGCCTTCAGTTGCATCGTTTCTTTGTTGATCAAGATCGCCAAGAACGCCTCACGACCCGCCATGGTCGCGGTGTCCAGCGGCTGGCCGTCCTCGCCCCGCGGTAGCTCGTGTTCTTTGAACTTGGTCAGCTTGGCTTTGTACACTTCGCCGGTGATCTGCACATCAGCGACGGTCGCTAGAACCAGATCGTCGTCGCTCTTGCTCTTGCTGCAGCCACCGGCCGCAACTGCCAGCAACAGGCAGACCAGTGCCCCGGCCAAGAACGTACGGCCCAAGTGCGCAGTGCCCAAATTCGCACTGCCCAAATACGCACTGCTCAATTGCTTGCCGACACCGCCTAAGCGAGGCAGCCGCCGTATACGGTTCGCCATTACCTGTCCGGACATAATCATCTCCTTCACTGTCGCAAACGTTCGAGCTGCGTCAGTATGACCGAAGCCGCCGCCAGCGACTGATCGCGCGCGACGGGCACCCTCATGATGAATTGATCCACAGCCTTGAACCGTAGACCTTTCG
>JAUVBS010000301.1 GCA_030591105.1 bacterium
ACTTCGGCGGCGGCGACCGGTGCGACGTTCCCCAGTTGCCCGAGGTGCGGCAGCAAGAACTCGGCGTCCATCGCCAGGGCCGTGACACCCTCCGGGCGGCAGGCGTCGACGAGTAGCGCAGCGGTCTGGACACGGCGCGGAGCGTGGGCCATGCCGCCGCCGGATCCGATCAGTAGACTGACCTCCGCCAAATCGAGACTCTCATCCGGCAGAGCATCCGGACGCAACCGTGCGGCTATGGTCTGTTCGCGCCGGGCACCGCTGAGCCGAACCGGAGTCGTGCGGTGTTGAACGAGCGCAAGCCGCACCGCTTCACGGGCAACCGCCTGTTCGATCCAGACGTCTTGTTCGCTGGCTGGCACTGTCGTCGGTCGGAACATCTTATTGCGGATACGGTTACGTAAATCGGCCCGAGGCAGCGTGAACGGTAGCCAGCGTACGATACGCTCCCAGCCGGCTGCGTAGCACACATTGCCGATGCTATAGCTCAACCCCAGATTCGCCGAAACGGTGCGTCGTACATCGTCGCCGCGAGCAGAAAACACATCGGTGGTCGCCCCGCCCAAATCGATCGCAACGATCAGCCCCTGCGACCGCGCCGCCAGTTCGCCGAGGGCCAGACCACAAGCGGCCGGCGTCGGCAGTACCGGTGCCGCGCACAGTTCCTGCAACGCCGCATAGCCTGGGGCGTGGGCCATGACATGTTCGAGGAAAACCTCGTGGATCCGTTCCCGCGCCGGCCGGAGATTTTCCACCTCCAGGCTGGGACGAATATTATCGACGCAGGAGACCGACACCTTGTGCGCAAGGGTCGCCAATATCGCCCGTCGCAGCCGCCGATTGCCGGCGAATATGACCGGTAGTAATTCGCCGGCGCCGTGGCGCGGTCCAATCTCTGCGGCCGCGATCAACTCGGCGAGGGCGACGACTTGCGAGCGCGCGCCACCATCGGTGCCGCCGGCGAGCAACACCATATCCGGACGGATACGGCGCAGACGCGCCAATTGGTCCGCGGGGCTGGCCGCATCATCAAACGCAATCACATCGCTAACGATGGCGCCCGCGCCCAGCGCAGCCTGCTCGGCGCTCGCCGCGGTCATCTCCCGCACCAACCCCATCACGAGCATCTGCAACCCACCGGCGGCGCTGCTGGTCGCCAACAAGGCGGACACCGGCTGAGCGGTGTCGCCGTCTTCGGCATCGTTGCGATCGGCTACGTTGTCGGTGGCATCGGCGACAGTATCGGTGACCTTGGTAACAGTGTCAGTGGCTTCGGTACCTGCCGCCGTCGCGACGCGTATATCACCGTTGTCATCGAGCAACACCAGATCGGTCTGCTGCCCCAGTGCGGTCAGCGCCGCGCGCACCCCACCCATCACGTCGGCCACGGGCGGCTCAACTGTCGTCGGCGCTTCCGCCCGTCCGATCAGTCGGAAACGTCCGTCCCGCCACCCGATCAGTATCGCCTTGCTGGTGGTCGAGCCGACATCGATGATGAGATACCGAGCAGCGCTGGCATCGCTCACACCGCGCCTCCCGGTTCGTCGCGCGTTCGTGTACACCGCGCCGACAATTCGTCGGTTTCGTGCGCCGTCAGGTAGTCCAAGAACAAGTCGAGATTACTTCGGTCTTCGAGCAGAGCGGCTAACCGAGCCAACGGCAGGCGCGGGTAAAACACGTCGACCAGCGGCGTTGCAGCGTGGAGCGCCTGGCTGCCGAGAAAAGTGAGAGGGCGGCAGGACTCCAGCCACAGAACCGCCACCGCCGCCAGGCGTCGGTCGCGCAGATATTTCGCGATATCGCACAAGAGGCGGTCGTCCTCGGACGCAGACTGGCAGAGGCGGTGCCAGAGATCCGCGCCGGACGACGGACGTTCGCCGGCGTCGGTATCGGCGGCGATCGGTCCGTTCTGACGAGTGGCAGGCATCCATGCCTTCCTAGGGTCTGGAGCACGCGTGAAGGAGCCGGAACGGCCGTCCGCTGGCAGCGCCGATACCGGTCTCCCTATCTCAATCCATCTCCTTGAGCTGCTGACCGACAGCCACCATATCGGTCCAGAGACCCGCGAGATCTTCCGGGGCGAAACGGTCGGTGATCACGGTAGTGAGCGCTTCGGCGGCCGCGGTTGCCCGCGCATCGCCCAACGGTGCGAAACCGCTGACCAAAGGACGTACGCCCTCACGCATCGTCGCGGCTGCCTGTCTTGCGAAGACGCGGCTCATGGCCGCGAACAGCGCCGCCTTCCGGTCATCCTCGGCGGCCAAGCGCGCCGCCTTGCGCACCAGTGCGCCCGCCACTTCGCACTTCGTTATCAGATCTGCGAGCGTGAACATGACGATCTGGTTTCGGGTCTGCTTGGCTTGATGTACATGCAAGATCAAGTCGTTCAGTCCGCGTAACGACGCGGCAGCCAACGCCGCAGCGACCTGGTCGTTGGCAGTATGAATCGCATCGAGATCCGCGGCGCCGCCGGTGTAGAATTCGCCGCGCGAGCGCACCGTTTCCTTCCAGCGGTACATGGCGATAATGCTCTGCTGGATCTCGCTGGTACCCTCGTAGATGCTGGTGATGCGTACGTCTCGGCGGTATTTCTCGACCATGTACTCGCGGGCATAGCCGTACCCGCCAAGTGCCTGTAGCGCGGCGTCGGTGGCGCGGATACCAGCCTCGGTACACCACAATTTGGCGATCGAGCCCTCGGTAGCCATACCCGTCGCCCCTTCGTCGATCCGCAGGGCGGTCTCTTCGACGTAGGCCCGGCCAGCCGCAAGATCGATCCAGTGCTGTACGATCAATTTGAGCAGGTAGCCTTGTTTTTCCACCAGCGGTGCACCGAATTGCTCGCGCGCCTTGCCGTAGGCCAGAGCGCGGTTGACAGCCGACTGGCCGGTGCCCAGGCCAAATGCACCGACCATCAAACGCGTGTAACCGAAGACCGCGTTGGCTTGCTTCAGCCCCTGGCCCTCGACGCCGCCGATGAGGTTGTCCACGGGAATCTCGACGTCTTCGAGCACCAGTCCCGTCGTGTTCGAAGCGCGGATGCCGTGCTTCTCCTCCTTCTTGCCCACCGACAGACCGTCGGTGTTGCGCTCGACGACGAAGAAACTCGGTCCGGCCGGTGTCTTGGCCAGGATTGTGTAGATCTGGGCCACGCCACCGTTGGTGATGAACTGCTTGGTGCCGTTGAGGCGGTAACCGAGCACCGCACCGGCCGCGTCGGTGATCGGCTCGGCGGTGGTCTTGAGCGCGGCGACATTACTGCCGGCTTCCGGCTCGGTCACGCCGTAAGCGACGATCAAGCCCCCCGTCGCGATACGTGTCAGCCAGTGCGATTTCTGAGCCTCGGTGCCACCGACGATGATCGGATCGGTACCGAGGCAGATGGCCAAGAACGCCGTCGCCACACCGAGATCGTGTACCGCCATCTCCTCACTGATCTCGCAGATATCCCGCGCACCACCGCCGAGACCGCCGACCGATTCCGGTAGGAAAATCAGGTGCAGACCTACCTCGGGCGAGAGTAATTTCTGGATCAGCTCGAGGGGGAACATGTCTTTCTCGTCCAGGTCGAGGCTCTTCTCGTCCGGAAGGTCGCGAGCGACCACTTGCCGCAGGGTCTGAACCACTGCGTCGCGCATCTCGGTTGGGAGTCCGGCCGGTGTCGTCATCACTGATTCCTCCAGA
>JAUVBS010000108.1 GCA_030591105.1 bacterium
AGGAACTGCCCCCGCAACGCCAGCTCCAATTCCAGGTCGCCATGGTGGTTGGTCCGGGGTTAGACGGCATGTTGGCAAACTGTGCCGAAGCCTACCTCACCTGGTTCGGCAACTTCTACGATTACGAGGGCGACGTCGTCAATTTCGAGGGCGATGCCATCGGTACCGGTGAGAACGGTCGTGAGAGTCTTATCTGCAAGGAGGACTTCGATAGCGGCGGTGGCGATAACCCTTTCGATACCTTCGCCCCCGACTATATGGATACGACCTGTGTCGATCAGGGGTGGTTGGTCGCCCAGGATCGTATTACCGATGCCGACAAGTTCTTCTGGACCGATCCGGAGACCGGGGCGCAGAAGACCTGTGCCTACGTCAACATGGACAACTGTTTCGAGTGTGCGCGGCAGGCGGGCGAGTACTGCACTTCCTTCGGTAACCAGATCGTGGATGTCTGGAATTGCGGCGATCCGGAAATCCCCGCTGAAGATAAAGCCGGTTGCACCGGTGTGGGCGGCGCCGAAACACAGCTCCACTGGTTGGTCGGCATGGCGCCGCCGCCGCCGGGGATGCGGCTGTGGCCCACCAACAACCGTGTACACATCTTCTGGGACGACTTGAGCGAGAACACGGTCGATCTACGGACCGGCGAGATCGATTTCGAATCGTACCGCATCTGGCGCGCCGACAACTGGGATCGTCCGTTCGGCTCGTCGGTGGAGAACGGTCCGGAAAGCAACCTCTGGCAGTTGATCGGCGAATATGATGTGATCAATGACTACATCTACGAACGCACTGGCAGCAACGGAGAGATTATCGCCGACACCCTGTCGCTGGGACGCAATACCGGGCTAGAACCGATCGCGTATACTCCGATCTCGTTCGACACCGATCGGTTCCCGGAATTCATCGATTTGGCGGATTCGATGCAGGTCGTCGTCGAAAATGATTTGAATTGCACTTACCGGCAACGCCCACCCGTGCGTGATCAATGGGGCAATATCGACCCTTACATGCAGCCGGTCGTCGCTTGGGAGACCTACCCGGCGGTGCTCGATACCTATTGGGCGGTGACGCCGCGTGATACGACAGGTGGTGTCTGCGGCAAGCGGGCGATCGAGTATTACGAGTACGTCGATTTCGACTCCCACAACGGGTTCATCTATTTCTATTCGGTAACTGCCACCGATCACGCCATCGATTTCGCCGGTGGAGGCCAGACGCGTATCGTCGGTCCGGGGCAGTCCGGCGACCCCGGTTCAAACTTCGGCGATACGGTGCCCGGGCCGCGGGCACAGACGGCAGAGGAGCGGGCGACGCAGGGTACGAATATCTACGTCTACCCCAATCCAGCGACGCGAGACGCGTTGGAGGAGTTCCAGCAACTCAATCCGAATTCCGACGACCCCACCGGGATACGGGTGATGTTCACCAACCTCCCGCAAGCGCGTAATACCATCGAGGTCTTCACACTCAGCGGAGATCTCGTACAGACTCTGGAGCACGACGGAACCCAAGGCTACGGCCAGATCTCCTGGAATCTGGTCAGCCGCAACGGACAGGAAATAGTCAGCGGCATCTACCTGTACGCGGTTCAGTCGACAGACGATAGATTTGAAGACTTCATCGGCAAGTTCGTGGTTGTGAGATAGGCAATCAGCTCGCCGGAAGTCTGGCCATTGCCAACACCGTCCGCGGACGGATCTGGAGGTATCATGAAGCGCTTAGCCCTACTGACCGCCTTCCTCGTGCTACTGCCCGCAGCGGCACTGGGTGCGGGCTTCGCCAAGGTCGGTACCTTTGGGGCGCAGTTCCTGAAAATTGGAACCAGTGCCCGGGCTACCGGTATGGGGTCGGCGTTTACCGGCGTAGCCGATGGCGCCACTGCGGTTTTCTGGAACCCTGGTGGGCTGGTCAACGTGGTGCGGAACGAGGTACAGCTATCGCACGTCGCCTGGCCTGCCGACACCAAGCTGACTTCGGCAATCCTGGCCTTCAATCCGCGGTCAATCCCCGGTACGCTGGCTATCTCCGCTCGTTCGCTCTGGATGGATCCCATGCTCGTGCGGACCGCCTTTAACCCCGAGGGCAACGGCCAGCATTTCGATGCGGGTTCGACGGCCTTCGGCTTCAGTTACGCACGTTTCTTCACCGACAAGTTCTCGGCCGGCTTTACGCTCAACTACCTGCACCTGGGTTTGGCGGAATCCTCGGTCAACACGGCCAGTTTCGACTTCGGTATCATGTACCGTATCGGCGTGCGCGGTTTGAAGCTCGGCATGGTCATCCAGAATCTCGGCGGCAAGGTCACCTTCGACGAGTTGCCGGCGAAGCTACCGACGATGTTCAAGGTCGGCGCGAGCTTCAATCTGTTCACCACCGAGCGGCAGAACCTCCTGTTGTCGGCCGAATTTCAGCACCCATCGGACAACCTCGAGCGTGCCAACGTCGGAGCCGAATACAATATCGGCGATTTCTTCTTCGCCCGGGCCGGCTACAATATCGGTTACGACAGCGACGGCCTTGCCTTCGGTTTTGGCGCCGCGATCAAGACCGGCGAGACCTCGCGTATCCAGGCCGACTATAGCGCGGTGGACATGGGGCCGCTGCAGTACGTGCACCGGCTGTCACTCTCGGTAGGGTACTGATCCGGGTCCGCGAGGGCACCGAACCTTCAGCCGCCCCGCCCCGCGCCGCTGGCGTGGGGCGGCGTGTTCTTTGGCGGTACACGATGGCGCGGTGTGGCCGAATTCCCTAAGTTTATCCTGGGTCGCGAGGCGGCGTTCAGCCCGCGACATAAACGCGGCGAGAATTCGGAGCGATCGATGAGCAATCGGGATCAGAGAATCGATGCCGACCGGCGGCTGTTGACCGCGGCCGTCTGGCATCAACGTTCGCCGACCTGTTTTGGTGGCGCCGCGGCAGTTTGGTTACTACCGCTGCTCCTGCTCCTGCAGTGCTTGGTGGGATCGGTCGGCTGGGCGGCCGCGCCGCGCCCGCTCGAAGGCGGCGGAAATTTTCGCAGCTTGGCCGATATGGTCAATCGCTGGCGAGACGACGGCACTCTCGACGTGATCTTGATGTTCGCCGTCGCCAACGGTGAGCTGAGCTACCGCGGCGAGCACGGTGTCATCTCGGCCGAAGTCGGTGTAACCGCGGCTGTCACCTCGTCCGCCGGCGAGCAAATCACGCGTACGCGTACGATCGTCCTGCAGGTGGCCAATGCGGACGAAGCGAAATCCAGCACGCTCTATCAGATTTTCAGTGTGGTGTTGCCGAATGTGCCGTTTCGCGACGGGCGTGTGAGCTATCGCCTGGAAGATATGAACCGCGGCCGGTCCGGCTTGCTCAACCTGATCAACGAGAACAGAGCACACAGCGAAGCTGCCGCCGACTGGAGCGCGCCGACAACACGCCGCCAGGAGCGTGGCTTGACCCTGGGTGACCCGCTCTTTCTCAGCGGCGCACCGATTGGGCAGTGGCGACAGGGCGAGCTGCGACCGGATGATGCGGAGCGATCTGTTCTCTTCGATTACGTGTCGCCGACTCGTCGCTATGGCTTGGCCCGAGACCACTTGCAGATCTATTTCGAAGTTCAGCCGCCCCGGCAAGGATCGGCGTATGTCGCCGCTGACACCCCACTGATGGTACAGATTTCCGGCCGGGATCCCGATTTCGCCCTGCGCGACACCTTACGGCTGGACGACGTCGCTCGTCTGGCGCTGGTCAGTGGCAACGGCGCCGGTGTTTTCTACGAACTCGACATCAACGTCTTACCGCCGGGTAGCTTCCAGCTCATGGTCGCGCCGCTGGCCGACGTCGGCCGCGGTTTCGTGACCGAATTCGACGTTACTTGGCGTATGGCGGTTCTCGGCCGTCACGGCGACGATCTGCTGGGGGAGGGGCGGACGGTATTTTACGGTAAACGTTTGAAGGAATTCCTCGCCGCGAGCGGTTCTGACCGCGAGGTGATGCTCGAGAGATTCTGGCGCAAGTTGGATCCCGATCCCGAGACTCCGGTCAATGAAGTGTACCTCGAATTTCGCCGGCGCGTCACCTATGTACGGAGGCATCTCGGTGGTTTCGGGCGTAGTGGTGCCAACGACCCGCGGGGCGAGATCTACCTGCTGCTAGGACCGGCGGACAAGATCGAGATCGAATCGATGCCGCTCAATCCCATGGATCAAGAGGATGCGCGTATCAAAGTGTTCGAACTGTTCGCACCGGACCGGGTGGGCCAGACGGCCAAGGGTACCGACCCTGCCGGTACCCAGGAGTTGTCGCCGTACAGCCGCGTCGGCGGGATCCCGATGCCGTACTCACCGACTGCGGAGAAGAACATCCTGGTGACCCGCGGCCAGGCCTCGCGCTACCTGGGCTTCGAGCTGTGGCGTTACCAGAATGCCGGCGTGGAGTTGTTCGAAAACGAGTACTCGCGCATGTCGCTGGGCCTCAGTTTTCTGTTCGTGGACAAGACCGGGACCGGCTACTTCGTCCTGGAATCTACCAACGCCTTCCAGCTCGGCCAATAGGCCGCCGTCAACGAGTTCGTGGCAGCCAGAAACGGAGCAATAACGTTTGACTTAGAGAGATAGTTGACACTACTTAATTGGCGCGACTATACTCCGTAGCGCTCTATTCTGGAGACCTCTGGAGAACTCCGGAGCATACCGCAGACCGTGGTTGCGTGGGCGCCGGGAGACACGGTAGGTCGTTCTCGCCGGGGCTCTTACAGGGCAAGGTAAGGATAGATCCCACCCGCTATCCATCCTGGCCTCCGGCACCAGCTGTTCGGGGGTTCCAATCCGAAAGGGAGACTTGCACAATGGCTCGTCTGGAAAGGCTCCAAATCGCCGTATTGGTGTTCGTTTGCCTCGGTGCGGTGCTCGTGGCGACGGTTCCGGCCGCCGCCCAGACTGAAGAGGAAGCACGGGACAAGGAACGGTTCGCGCGGATCATGGCGTCCACCGACTCGCTCGGATTCGGATCGACCGCCTCCGATTCGCTGCAGGAAGTCCCGGTCATCGTCGAGCGCCGCAAGGGGCTCTCGGGTTTGATCGAGCGTTCCCCCATCGGTAGGACCGGTGCCGGCGAGCTGTTTCTCAAGGGTGGCCCCTTCATGTGGTGGCTGCTGACCGTCGCTTTGGTCGGTTTCATCTTCCTGATCGAACGCTTCTGGACCCTCAACCGGGCGCGTGTCAACACCCGTCGGCTCATCGGTCGGGTGATCACGACGTTGCGCAACGAGGGTGTCCAAGCTGCCGCAGAGGAGTGTCAGAAGGTACGTGGCCCCATCGCCGCGATTCTCTACTCCGGGTTGCAGAAGGCGGACCGTGGATCCGAGGCGGTCGAGAAGGCGATCTCCACCGCGGGTACCATCGAGATGGCCTTCCTCGAGCGCGGACTGATCTGGATCGCCTCGGTGACGACCATCGCCCCGTTGATCGGCTTCCTCGGTACCGTGTCGGGTATGATCCGGGCCTTCGAGGCCATCGCCGCTGCCGAGCAGGTCAACGCCAAGCTGGTCGCGTCCGGTATCTCGGAAGCCTTGATCACGACGGCCACCGGTCTGATCGTCGCGATTCCGGCCACCATCGGGTACAACTATTTCGTATCCTCCATCGACCGCTTCGTGATCGAAATGGAGGAGACGTCGGCCGAGCTGATCGAGGAACTGGAGCGACAGAAGCAGTAGGCGAGATTTAGCGGCTATGGTCCTTTCAAAGGGGCAGAGATGAGTGTGCTGCGCAGGAAAAGAAAGGGAACCCTGGGAGAGATCACGCTGTCTTCGACCGCCGATATCGCGTTTTTGCTGCTGATCTTCTTCATCGTCTCGACCGTGTTCGCTGCTGAGCAAGGGCTCATCGTGATCCTACCCGGCAAACAGAAAGACAAGACCGATGTCGTGAAGGTGAAGGAGAGTAATATCGCGACCATCCGCATTCACGCGGATAATGTGATCACTCTGGATCGCAAGCCGATCAAAATCAATCACATCAAGACAGTGATCCAGGATCGGATTATGGCGAATCCGAAGCTAGTGGTTTTGCTCGAAACGCATCCCGACGCCGACTACGGCATGATGGTGGCCTGCCTCGACGAGATCAAGCTCGCCAACGCGCGCAAACTCACGCTCAAAACGACCAAGGTGAAGCGTTAAGCAGGAGGACGGCGCTTGGATTTCAATCGCAGCACCCGGAAGGAAACATTCATCCCCACCTCGTCGATGGGTGACATCGCCTTCCTGTTGCTGATCTTCTTCATGGTGACGACGATCTTCCGCGAGGAGACCGGTCTGAAGGTGGAACTACCTCGGGCTGAGGCTGGCGAGGAGGTGGTGCGCGAACTGGTGTCGAACATCTACATCAACCGCTTGGGGCAGATTTCGATCGATGACCGTCTGGTGCAGGTCAAGCATATCGTCGACATCGTCGGCCAGAAAATAACCGCGAACCCGCAACTCATAGTCGCGTTCAAGACCGATCGCTACACCGACTACGGGGTGGTCAGCGACGTGATGGAGGAACTCAAGGAGGTCAACGCCGTCCGGGTGTTTCTCAACAACGACGTAGAAGTCTATCCCGGCGAGAAGTGGTAACAGCGCCATGTCGACCTTACCGGCCAATCAGTCGCTGCAACTGTCGGCCAACGATCAGTTCAAGGCCAAGTATCCCAGGTATCTGCGCTGGTCGGCCGTCATCGCCGTCATTCTGGTCCTGGTTTTTTTCCTCGTGACGCCACGCTACACACCCAACCCGTACCGATTGCGGCAAGAGGAACTCGAAATCGTCGAGATGGATCAGCAGGATGTCATCGAATTGCCGCCGCCACCGGTCGAAGCGCCACCGCCGCCGAAGGTGATCGAAGCGGCGCCGGACGACGAGGTGACCGACGACGTCGAGATTGCTGACACGCTCATGGATATCGACGATGCCATCGCCAGCGCCCTGCCGACCTACGATGTGGGCGGCGGTGGTGGATTCGTGGCGTCGTCGGAGAAGCCTAAGCTGATCAGGTTCGTCCCGCCCGAC
>JAUVBS010000285.1 GCA_030591105.1 bacterium
CAACCATCTCACCAACGTAGCTCCAACGTAGCTCCAAGACATTTCGCTATAGAAGAGGACAGCGGACCACTTTCGTAACCCGCTGTCTCTCTTTGTTTTGTTGGTACGCCCAGGAGGACTCGAACCCCCAACCTCCTGGTCCGTAGCCAGACGCTCTATCCAGTTGAGCTATGGGCGCACCTTCTATCAGTTCTGGCGGAGAGGGAGGGATTCGAACCCTCGGTGGAGTTTCCCCCACATACGCTTAGCAGGCGTACGCCTTCAGCCGCTCGGCCACCTCTCCAAAACCGCTAATGGCTGGCGGAGGGCGAGGGACTCGAACCCCCAAGGGAATTAACCCGGCGGTTTTCAAGACCGCTGCCTTACCAGTTAGGACTAGCCCTCCAGGACCTACACGTTGCACCGAGACCTGAGAGGGTCCGTGGACCCACTGGAACCACACTGTAAAAACTAACCCGCCGCGGGCAGACCGCCAGCGAGCTGCAGCCCGGCACGGTACTAGTTCCGCTTGAATTTGTCAAGGAGACCACCGAGGCCCTTCTTGACCTTGTCCTCGAGCGTCTGTTGGCCGACGGCCTTGAAAGACTCCAGATCGACGGTGACCTTCGGTGCAGCGGACCGGCCGGTCAGTTTCAGATCAAGCGCGATACGTCCGTCCTGACCGCGCATCCCGTCGGCCAGGAAGGTCAAGGCTCCCAGATCCGGCGTGAAGCCAGGTGGCAGCTTGACGTTCAGATCCACATCGAGCTGACCATCGAAACTGACCCAGCCGTGGCCCAGCCAGTCGGTGTCCAGACCGTCGATGCGCAGGTTCTCGATGATCAGCCGCCCCTGCTCCACCTTGAATTTCTTACGCAACTTGCGGTAGCGGACGTCCATCAGGTCCAGCCGGTCACCCAGATAGGGCGCGATACCGCGCAGCAGCTCTTGGGCATGATAGACACCTTCGGCACCTAGGAGCGATCCATCGACCGACAAACTGGCGAGGATCGCGTCGCGGTCTTCTAGACGGCAGCCACCGGAGCAGTTGCCAGAGACCGTCCCCTCCCAGAACGGAGCCAGACCGGCGGCGTACGGAGCGAGCAAAGCGCTCGTCGGCACCTCGTGTGCCTTGACCCCGAAGGTCAACAGCCCGTGGGCATCGGCTGCGTAGTCGATCTTCGCCCGACCAGTGATCGTACCGGTGGCGCGACGCAGGGTGATCTCCGGTATGTCGAGTACGCGTCTGCGGAGTGTGCCGCGGGCGACCGCGTCGGTGTAGACCGCCTGCTGCAGGATCAGCCGTCGGATCTCGGCCGTGAACGCGAGCTGCAGTTCGGGTGGAATCAGCTCCCCCGGCGGTTTTGTCGCCGCGGCCGACGGCGGCGCCGCACGAGCCACCGGCACCAGTGCCGAGAGCAGCCGCGAAGGTAGTGATACGGTCGCCTGCGCTGTCTGCTGGTCGGCCTGCATCAGTGCGGTCAACCGATCCAGGTCGAGTCGCTCCAGCGCCAGCTCCAGCTCCAGAGCAGGCAGCCCCGGTTCGTCCGGCAGCGTACCGCTCACTCTCACCTTGCCAGCAGCGGTTGCGTGGTCGAGTCCGGTCGCAGCGATATTCAATACCGACCGTTGCAACGCAAGTTCCGCAGTGGCGAAGATCCACGGCGCGCCGGGAAGGCCCGCGGCCAATCCGATGTCGCTGCCGCGCCCGGTCAACTCCAGACGCAGCGGACCACGACTAGTGCCCAACCCACGCCACGCAGCCGTATCGGCCAACGCGGCGAACGACGCCGCGCCGAGTTGCCCTTGCCAGCTCACGCGGCCGGTCAGCGCCGGTAACGAGTCAGCCTGTGCCGTGCGCCCCAGCGCCGTGAGAACTTCGCCCGCCAGCGCGATGGTTTCGGCCAGGTCGGCCTTGCCGGTCAAGTCGGCGCGAATTTTCCCGTCACGGGCCGCTTCACCAGCCGGACCCACGACGGCCGCGGCGTGCAGCCCCGCGTCAGATTGCGTCAATTGTAAATGCGCTTCAGCGAACCGGCCTTCTCGCCACGCGACATCACCGGTCACCGCGACAGTTCGGCCGGTAGCCGGCAGCTGCAAGACACATTCGTCGAGGCGGGCAGCGAGCGTCAAGGTGGCCAGTAACTGCTCGGCTAGCAGGTTATCTGCGGTATCCGAGCGATCCGAGTGATCCGGGCGATCCGAGTGATCCGAGCGACCAGCGCCGCGCGGCAATAGGCCCGATGCGGCGATGGTCAGACTCCCCGCCTGGACCGGTCCGCTGGCAAGCCAGGTGGCCACGGCCGGATCGGACGGTGGCTCAGCCAGCGGTAACACCAGCGGCAACAGACTGACGAGATCGATCGGCTGTAAAGCGGCCGCCCACCGGATCGGCTCATCACCGCGTGCGGTCGCGGGAATCTCCAGGTTCGCCGTGGCTTCTAACGCTCCCCAGCGCAACTGCTCGACAGAGACGGTCAGCCGATCCGCATCGGCCGGCAACCTCAGCTCGGCCTTCAGATAAAGATCCTCCAGCGGCGGGATCTCACGGGCGGTAAAGCCGCTTACCGTGAGGCGATCGACCTGGGCACTGAGCAGCAAGGGTTCGGTCTGTTGCGTGCTGTCAGTCGCCGCAGGTGCGACCATTTCCGGAGCGGTGAAACTCTGCAGCCGCGCGATCAGCACGCCGAGATCGGCACCGGCGATATGCTGTTGCCAACCGCTGATTTCGACACGACGTTCACTCTCCGCTTCGGCCCACATCAGGTGGCCGTCACGGATCTCCACACCGGCGATGGCCAGCCCCCAGGCCAGACCGGCGGTCGGCTCCGCGGCTCCAAGTTCACCCGGGGCATCCGTAGCGCTATCTGCCACGGCACCGTCAGGACGTTGCTGCTTCGCCGTAACCTCGGACGCCGCAACGGTGATAATCTCGACGTCGGGCTCGATCAGCCGGACCTTACCGGTCTCGATGCGTCGGCGCAGCAGCGGACCGATGGCGACGTCGATCTCCAGGCGGCGCAACGCAACCCGGTAGCTCTGCAGATTGTTCACCGAAGCGGTAGCTGCGGCTAGATCGGCGCCGCTGCCGGCGATACTCCCGTCGGCGACACTCACGACCAGACGCGGAAAGATGCGCACCGAGGCGTCACCGAGGTGGACCTCGCCGCCGGTGGCGACGGCCAAGCGTTCGGCCGCCAGGTCGCGCAAGCGATCGGCCGGGATCAGTCTCGGCATGACCAAGACCGCCACTAGGAACAGTCCGGCCAGGACCGCCAACACCACCAGTGTTTTTTTCGGAGCTCGAACCCGCACCGCCTACCTCCTGTGTCGTGAGCGTTCGGATCGCTCAGCAGTCATCCGGGGACGCGATGATACGCCCCCCGCCCAATACGACGTCCTCTGCATAGAGGACCAGACCCTGTCCCGGCGCTAGGCCGTCGACCGGCGTGGTCAGTTGCACCACGAGCCGCTGATCGTCTCGACGCCAGGATGCGACCGGCGCACCGGCGTGTCGATGGCGGATCCGCGCGGTGACCGTCGGCGCGAAATCCACGTCGGGCCCGGTGGCAGGGAAGTCCGGCACGCCCGCCTGGAAATCGTCGCAGACGATACACGTGGCCGCCAGCTCGTCGCGCAGCCCCACCACGAGCCGGTTATGGGCAGTGTCGAGCACAAGCACATACAGCGGTTGCGGCGCTGCGATGCCCAGACCGCGCCGCTGCCCCACCGTGTAGTGGACCAAGCCGCGGTGCCGGCCGTTTTTCATTTTTCATTTTATTTTTAAAGCGGAGCGAAAAAAATAATGTTGTGGTTAAGTGAAATATTGATTCAGAATCCGGAAATGAAAGATTTTGA
>JAUVBS010000401.1 GCA_030591105.1 bacterium
CGCCGCGTGCTGATCGTGCGCCAGCACAATCAGATGGGCGACATGATCTGCGCCACACCGGCGTTGCGGGCCATACGCGAGGCGTTTGGTGCAGCGGAGATTGCGCTGGTCACAGCTCCGGTCAACTACGAGGTCGTCCGCGATAACCCGGACCTCGACCGTGTCTTTCTGTTCGAACAGCGACTGTGGCGCCGGCCGCACCGTCTGCTGAGCTTCGTACGTGCGCTCCGCGGATTTCGTCCCGATGTGGCTTTCGTGCTGAACAGCGTCTCGTTCTCCGTCACCAGCGCGATGATCGCGTACGCCTCGGGGGCGCGCTTTGTGGTGGGGGGAGACAGCCGACCGTTCGGATGGGATGTCAGCCGGCACGCCTATTCGCTGGAGATGCCGTCAGAGCTCGTGGTCCAAGGTCCGGCGGTGGCCCACAGCCTGGCGCCGCTGGCCGCCATCGGGATCGCAACCGCCGATCACACGACCGTCGTGGTCGCGTCCGAAGACGAGCGTGCGACGGCTCGGCAGTTACTGACCGCGTTGCACCTGGGCGATCGGTTCTGGGCGTTGCACCCCGGTGCGGGTAAGCCAGCGAATGTGTGGCCTGCCGAACGTTTCGCCGCGGTGGCGGACCGGGCCGCCGCCGCGGGGCACGACGTACTCGTCCTGCACGGGCCGGCCGACGGCGACGCCGTGGCGTGCTTGCAAGCCGCCCTCGCGCCGACCTCGCACCTGCGGGTCCGCATCGCGCCGCGGCTGACGGTGGGTGCTGTCGTGGCTCTGCTCGAACACGCCGATCGTCTGCTCTGTAACGATACCGGGATCATGCACATTGCCGGCGCGTTACGCCTACCGACGGTCGCGCTGTTCGGGCCCACCGACCCCGCGATATGGAAACCGCCTGCGGACGAGGTCGTTGCCCTACGCGCGGCGGCGCGCCAGGAGGATCCGCGTGGTCAAGAGTTCGGTTGGCTGGAAGCGATCACGGTCCAGGAAGTGTGGCAGACGCTGGCGGGCCTGCCAGTAGGCGGTTCGCAGCTACCCTCGCGGTCCGCGCACACGCGGTAGACGCCGGCTTGAAAAGACTCCCCCGGACAAGACACTAGACATTCTGCTCCGTGCGTAGCTTCTCCAGATTGCGGGCCGCTCCGAGGTTGTCCGGGTCGGTGGCCACGGCATTTTCCCACGCCTCGCGGGCCTTGTTCAGATTTTCGAGTTTGAAGTGGGCGTTGCCGAGGTTCGTCCACGCCGTGCTGCTTTCGCGGGCACGGTCGAGGGCTTCCTCATACATCGCCAGCGCCTCGACATAACTACCTTGCTCGTAGAAAACGTAACCGAGGTTGGTATAGCTCGCCGCGAGATCCGGATCCAGTTCGATGGCGCGCCGGAAGTGTGCGGTGGCCGCTTCGGGGTTGTCACGTTCGGTTTCTACCAGGCCCAGGTTGTTGTGGGCTTCGACAAACTCCGGATCGAGACCCAGCGCTTGCTCGAAGCTCTCGTACGCGGCGTCGAGCTGCCCTTCGTGGTACATTCGGACGCCCTGATCGTTGTGCTGGCGGGCCGATTCCCGGGCGAGGTGGCGATCTTGTCGTCCCAGACGCTCGGTGTGGTCGCGGAGCCGGACGTCCATCTTCTGGATGGCGCCTTCGATCCGCTCGGTCAATTCCACCAGCGAGAGCAGCATGTTCTCCCATCGCTCCTCGCTGTCGGCGAGGCGTGTCTGTAGTCCCACGTACTGGGTGTAAGGGATCTCCAGACGGCACTGGTCGTCTTGCTCGTGGAAGCGGCACTTCGCGCCGAGGCACTCCATGTGCAAACCCGGGTTGCGTTCACGGGCGCCGCCGGTATCGATCTCGAGAGCGACGGTCTTCTGTAGCGGGCCGGTATCGCGATACGATCCCTGGCGCCAGAGCATGGGGCAGGTCTTCATCTCATTACCTCCGAAGGAGTCTCCCCGGCGTTGACCCGAACAGTCCGGACTGGCCGCACCGCTGGCCACGGGTTAGTTTGGTGCCAGGTATTTCGCGATCCGAGACGACGAAGCGCCACCACCGAAGGCGACGGTACGGCATGGAACAGGTCCTCATCACGGTCGTCGTCCTGCCTTTCTCGGTGGTCGTCCACGAATGTGCCCACGGTTGGGTGGCGTTGCAGCTGGGCGATCGAACCGCACTGGAAGCGGGTCGCCTGACCCTCAATCCCATGCGGCACATCGACCCGTTCGGCAGCGTGATCTTGCCGCTGCTGCTCTCGATTAGCGGTGGCGTACTGTTCGCGTGGGCCAAGCCGGTACCGGTCCGTGTGGATCGGCTGCACGACCCGGAAAACGACTATCCCAAGGTGGCTGCGGCCGGACCGGCGGCCAACCTGCTGCTGGCGCTGATTAGCGCCGTCGGTCTGGGCGTGACCGTCGCTGTGGGTAGCCGTTTGCCCGGCACCGCAGATGGTTTGCTGACGTTTCTGGTACTGGTCTTCCAGACCGCGATCATGGCCAACGTGTTCCTGGCGCTGTTCAATTTGCTGCCGCTGCCACCGCTCGATGGCAGCTGGATCTTCAGCCGGCTGCTGCACGGCGAGGCGCGGCGTAATTACGAGGGTCTGCGCCGGTATGGTTTTCTGCTGGTGATCGGATTCCTGATACTGATGCACTACACCTTCGTGGGGGATCTGGTGCGGCACGGTTTTTTGCTGGCGCTGGGACCGTTCATGTCGATCGCCCGCGCCATCGCCGGAATCGGGGTCTGATCCGTAGAGC
>JAUVBS010000429.1 GCA_030591105.1 bacterium
TTGTGCGCATCCTCGGTGGCAAACAGCAACTCGGTGATCTCCATCCCTTTCTGCTCCGCCAGCTCGACCAGCGAATCGGCGGCTGCAATTTCGGTCTTCAGGCTGTCGATGATTCCGTAAAAAGTGCCGGCCATATCCCGTGCCGCGCGGTCCGCTACGTCGTGGCAATTCAGGCAAACACCCTCGTGGTCCCAGGCCAGCAGTTCATCGGTCGGCTTGGCGATGTCGTGCACATTGTGACAGCCGATGCATAGCGCGATCCCTTCGCGGACGAACACTTCTTTCAGGTGGCTATCTCGGAACAACTCTTCGTTGTTGACGTGGCAGTTACCGCAGACATGGGCAATGGATTCCACACCCGGCGGGGCCGCACCGTGGTTGCCGTGGCAGTCGTTGCAGACCGGCGCGCCGAGATCGTGCCGCTCGAATAACGCCACACCGTGGACCGACTGCTCGTACTCGGCAAACTGGTTGGTCGGGATCCGAAAGTCAGCCATGTACTGCGCATCGGCGTGGCACCGCGCGCAGGTCGCCGGCAAGTTCAAAGGATAGACCGATGCGCGCGGATCGCTCACTTCGACGATCCCGTGCACACCGTGGCAATCGGTACAGACGGCAACGCGATCTTCGCCCTGCCGCAACAGCTCGCCGTGGCGGCTGGTGTAATACTGGCTCTCCTGATCGGTTTGCTCACCGGGATCGAAGACGCGCATGTACGCGGGATCACTGTGGCAGCGACCGCAGAACCCGGGTAGATCTTGACGTGTCGGCGCACCCCGAAAGTCTGGAGCGTCCCACATGGCGGCATCCTCGTCGTCCTGCGCGGTCGGATCACCGCCGTGACAATCGGCACAGCCGAGCCCGCGCTGGAAGTGGACGTCAGCGGCGATCCGGTGGGTTACCTGCTCGGCGGGATCGAGATCTTCGTCCAGCTCCCGATGACAGATGAGGCAGGCATCCTCCTGTACGCCGGGAGCCGCCAGCAGCGCAGCCGGAGCCAGCAACGCGAGCGAGGCCATCACAGCCACCAGCGCCCGCGCCACTCGGACAGGATTCGTCATACCAGGTACCCCCAGATTGTCATGACCGCCATGTAGGCGATCAGACCGATCCCGAACCAGGTGAAGAACCGCGAAACCTTGCTCCGAGGGTCGGCTTTACGATCCAAGAACGGGACGAGGAACCAGATCAACCCCCCGAAGGTAAAGCCGATGATACCGACCAGTTCGCCCTCGAGAAACAGCAGATGCGCCGGTAGCAGCTTCAGCGTCTGGAACATGAACATGAAGTACCATTCGGGCTTTATTCCCGGTGGTGCCGGAGCCATCGGATCGGCCTTGTGGCCGATTTCCCACGGAAAGAAGACCGCGAGCAGGGCCACGACATTCAGAATCAGCAGCCAGACCATCGCATCGCGCATGACGAAGTTGGGAAAGAACGGCAGATACCGGCGTCGCTCGGGCGGCAGCTTCTCGACCGCGGGCGGCACGCTCATGCCCTGGGTCTGGACCAAGGCGAGGTGAATCGCCAAGACCACGGTGAAGATCGCCGGCAGCAACGCCACGTGGATGCCGTGAAAGCGGGTCAGCGTGGCGCCCGTTACGTCGTCGCCGGCACGCATCACCCGCAAGAGAAAGCCACCGATCACCGGTACGTTGCCGGCCACGTCGGAACCGACCCGGGTGGCGAAGTAGGCCAGCTCGTTCCAGGGCAACAGATAGCCCGAGAAACCGAATCCGAGCCCCAGCGCCAAGAGCACGACGCCCGACAGCCAGGTCACCTCGCGCGGTTTACGGTACGCCTTGGCGAAGAAAACCGTGAACATGTGCAAGAACGCGAACAAGACGAACAGGTTCGCCGACCAGCTGTGCATCTCCCGGATCAGCCAGCCGAATTCGACCTTGCTGACCAGCATCTGGACACTCTCGAAGGCGGTCGATTCACCCGGTTGGTAGTAGAGCAAGAGCAGGATACCGGTGGCGATCTGCAGGCCGAACAGGAACAGCGTGATGCCGCCCAAGTAGTACCAGACCGTCCCGTAAAATAGCGGGACCTTTTTCTTCAGCATGAACTCCTGCGCGCCGGACAGGTCCACGCGTTCCTGAAGCCATTGCTGGACACTCATCAGACTGCATCTCCTTTCCGGACCATGACCTTCTCATCTTTGACCACGACCTCGTAACGCTCGAGCGGCCTGGGCGGCGGCCCGGAGATATTACGTCCGTCGGTGTCGTAACGGCCGTTGTGGCAGGCGCACCAGATTTGCTGGGTGTCGGGCTGATACTGCACGGTACAGTCGAGGTGAGTACAGCGGGCTGAGAGCGCCCGGTAGCTGCCGTCGGCTTGGCGGACGAGGATGGCCGGCTTGCGGCCGAAGCGGAAAATCTTGAACGAATTGGGTGCCAGTTCGTCCACCTTGGCCGCCTCGACGCTGGTCACGTCGGCGGCCGCCAGCTTGGGCGGTATCATAAAGCGGGCCACCGGATAGAGCACGCTGGCCAGCCACAACAGCAAGCCGGTCCCCAAAA
>JAUVBS010000094.1 GCA_030591105.1 bacterium
CGCGGCGAGCTGGTGCGGACCCTCGTGGACGAAGTCCGCGAAGGTAACGTGGCTCACGTCGAGGTCTGGAACGGTACCGATAATCGCGGTGCCGGGGTCTCCTCTGGTGTCTACTTCTACGAAGTCAAGACCAACGGGATGACCAAGATCAGCAAGATGGCTCTCGTGAAGTAAATCACGACTTCTGGCAAGAGTCTGTGGGGCGGCCCTCTCGAGAGGGCCGCCCCCTTGTTTCGGGGCGCGGCGCGCCGGCGGTGATGCCGCCGCAGGGGCCAGCCGGAATCCGGTCGGCAGGCGTCGTCGGTCCGTAAGCAAGAGCCTGTGGAGCGGGCACAGGCAGAAGTTGACACGGAACGGGCGTAATCCCTATATTTCATAAGCGAATTCGGCGTAGACGGAGCCGCAACGGGGCGTTCTATTTCGTCTCGGCCCGGCTCGTACTAGAATTGACGGGGTTGGATCCGGCTGGCTGCTGTGGCTGACCGGTGGTCAGGACGGATGCTGCGCGTCGACGTCGGCGCGATCGAGGGGGCGTTGGTTAACATGTTGAGCCGCAGACAGGTCTCAGTCACTCTGTTTCTTGGCTTGCTCGTGATCGCCTCTCTGTTCGGCTGCCGGGCTTTCGAGCCCGAAGTCGTCATCGTCAACCGACCTCCGGAAACCTATATCATCGGTGCTCCCGCGGAGACCTCCGGCGGCTACTTTCACTACCATGTGTTCTGGTACGGTTCGGACCTGGACGGTGCTGTCGAGCGGTTCGTATGGGCGCTGACCGACACCTCCATCCAGGACGACGAGACCGACGACGACGAAGAGGACGAGAACTTCGACCCGGCGGACAATATCAGTACGCTCGATATCGGGAACTGGACGACGCGCACCGATTCGGTGTTCGACTTCCAGATCGGGCAGGGGCAAAATCTGTCTTACGACATGACGTTGCATATGGTGGCGATCGATGACCGTGGCGATTTCGACCGCACGCCGGCGCGGTTGCGTTTCGTCAGCAACGCGCTGGCCAATCCCGAGATCTTCTACATCAGGCTAGTAGGTAACGACTCCATCCCCTTCGCCGACAACGACACCATCGCCTTCGGTGATCCGCTACTGCTCGCCTGGCGGGGGCGTACCGAAAACATCCGCGCTTACAATACAGAACTCCTCTGTATACGCGACACGATACCGCCGTGCGAACCGGACGGTTCTGTCGTCCCGGACGGTCTGTTCGGTTTCAAATGGCGTTTGACCGGCGAGCTCGGTGGCAATTGCGATCAGACGCAAGAAGACTGCTGGAGCCCCAAGCTGTGGGATCAGGTCCTGGGTGACAGCGTGAGTTTCTTCGCCGACGTGACCAACCTGTACTTCGCCAACGATGGCTCGAGTTCGAGCCCCTTCGGTAGATTGCTCGATAGCGGTACCGTCCAACTGATGGTCAACACCATCGACATGGCCGGCGTCGAGTTGCCCGCTCTGAAACAAATATTGAACATCGTTGTCAACTACGATCCGCAAACTGTGTTGCTCGATGGTGAGCTGGACCCCTTCAATCCCGGCGACACCAACCTCTACCCGTACTACGAGGTATATTTCGGCGCGGAAGCCGGCCTCCATGCATTTACCTCGGGAGAGACCGTGCCCGACAACTCGCGGGTGGTATTCAAGGCGCTCGGCCGGGACAATCCGCTGGACCTGCGCTTGAATCAAGACGACTACGGGGTGACGTTTCAGGGTACTTTCGCGGCCCGCCAGCGTTTCCACGGCGGCAATTATTTCGAATTCTCTCCCCAGTACAGCGACCCACACGAAACGGACGAATGGCAAGCGACGACCGCAGACGGCTGGTCCGCCGATACACTGAGTTTCCAGGTCGGACCGTTCGATTACGCGTTTACCATGCGTTCGCTCGACGAGCATTTACGGCGTGACGGTCACCCCGACACACTGAGCTTCACGGCCAACTTTCCGCCGTGTGTCCAGTGCATCGAGCTACTCGACGATGCCACTGAAACCTCGGCCATCAACTGGACTGACGACTGTTATCTACCGGCCTGTTTCGACGTGACCGATACGATGTACGTGTCTTTTGCCCCTGCCGATCCCTCTCGCCACTACATGACGCAGGAGGGATTTGGCATGATCTGGGTCAACCCGTCGACCTTCGACGTTAAATACACCGAGCCCGTCGATCCAACGGATTACGTGCAAATCCTCGGTGTGTTTTACAATTTCCGGATGTTCTTTCACGGCAAGGAATATGTGCAAGAAACCCCGCCAGTCGGCCACGAGGATGAACGCATCATGGCCTGGCAATACCAGGTCGACTACGCCAACGACCCGACGTTCATCATCAAAGATGGCGGCGGCATCGACGACATCACCAGCGTGACATCCAACTTCGCGACCAGCGATCCGCTCACCGAACCGATCTTCATCGACTCGCACGGTGTGTGGGTCTTCCGGGTCATGGTTGCGATTCCACACGCGCTGTTGACGCAAGGCGAACAGGCCTACTTCAGTTTCCTGGAGAACAGCTATGGTCACGACAACGCCGTGAAGATCTGGCAACTGACCACGCTGCAGTTCGGACCGGGTACGATCCGCTCCATCGCCAACGATCAGAGTATATGCGAGTGGCGGTCGCAAAAAGGTATGTATCACTGGTTCGACGGCGTGCGTACGCCGCCGTTGCACGGCCGAAGCTGCGACGCGAACAACTACAACACTGCCGATCAGCGGGTAGAAGGTAGCCTGCCGTTGGACCCGTTCGCCGCCTTCAGCGACGGTGGACCGTATGCCGAAGAGAACGGGGCCGCGGTCAAGCCGTTCTTTTTCAAGGCTGAGTTGTCCACCGGCGGGATCTACGAGGGGGGACCGCCCCCGGGTGGGCTGCGTTGACGTATGGCTGCAGGCGCTGGTGGCGCAACGACCAGGCGAGACCACAAACAGGAGTGTCGGTGATGATCGGATCTAGAGTTGCCTTGTGGTTGGTCGTATTCAGCCTGGTACCGGCGGTGCTGCTGACCGGCTGCCTGCCGGATACCGAACTGACAGGTGCCCAGCTGGCTAACTCGCGCCCCAACACTCGTATATCCGGCAACCCGCCGAATTTGATGCAAGCCAGCTTCCTGGTCGAATTTTTCTGGCACGGGTCGGATCCCGACGGGAAGATCGTCGGGTATCAGTGGAAGCTGAGCAACAATGGTCTCGACGGTATCAGTGTTCAGGATACTTTGACCTTCGACCCGGCGACCGGCGATACCCTGAATCCGTGGCACTTCACGGTCGTGACCGATACGACATTCATCGTCAGTGCCGACATCCCGGAGTTTGCCGACGATCCGCCCGGCGATCAGCGCAGCTATCAGACCCATACCCTGTGGGTGCGGGCCGTGGACGACAAGGGCGCGGTCGATCCCACGCCGGCGTACATGAGCTTCACGTCGTTGACATTGCTACCGACGATTCTCGTCGATACACCGTTCGGCTTCATCGGGCAGACTGCCGTCCTTGGTGCGCCGGCTTCGGTGACCTTCGGCTGGAGCGGCAGCGACCCGGATTTCGATCGGAACATGCCGACACAGATTCGCTACCTCTGGAAACCGGCGTGGGTCGATGGGGTTGGCTACGTCCGTACGAGAGCCACGTTCAACACGCACGTGGAGACGCTGGTGGACTTCGAAGATTCGGTCTGGTCGGATTGGATTCCCTACGACCCGACCCCTGAGAATCGGCGTATCACGTTTCCGGGCCAGCCCGCCCTCGACGCGCAAGGCGAGCAGATACGGTACCTGTTCGCGATCCAGGCAATGGATACCGCCGGCGCGGTGACCATCGACCGGAGCTATGGGCGCTCGGTCATGAATTGCTTCATCTCGGCCACGATTTCACCGGCGCTCACGGTGTTCGAACGTTTCTTGGGTGAGAAAACGGTCACCGGCGTCAACGTCATCAGCGAGTTCGAGATTGCCTCGGGCCAGCAGCTCAATTTCAGTTGGGTTGCCGATGCGTCCGGTTACGCCGGCCGCATCATCAGTTACCGTTACGGCTGGAACGTCGGCGATGCCACCGATCCCAACGATCCGAACTGGGCGGTGGCACCGGGCAATTCGCCGCAGCATTTGCGGGCACCGACGACCTCGTTCCCGGGTGGTGTGCACACGCTCACCGTGAAGGTCTTGGACAACTCGAGCCAAACCACACTCTACCGGGTCAATCTCGTGGTGGTTCCGGTCCCCGATCCAGAGCAGCAGTTACCCTGTCTGCTGATCGATGACGTGAACGACCGCCAGTCGAACCGTTGGCCGGACCAATCGGGCGTCGCGCGTGATAGGGACGCATTCCGAGATGCTTTCTGGGAAGTGACGCTGCTCGAATCCGGCGGCGTGGTCAACTTCGACCCCGGTCGCGACGTGATCGATGCCGAGGTCGAGCAATTCGAATACCGCGAAGCGGTGCAGTACCGCTCCTTGATCTGGACCAGTAAGTACGTGTCGGCCCCGCATAGTTATATCTCGGCGAAATTCCGCCCCCACATCAGCGAGGGCGACCAATTCATCTGGCTGGCTTCGTATCAAGACCAGGTCGGTAATCTGCTCTATTGCAGTCCGCGGGGTCAGGAGAACTTCATCGATGCTGGGCGCTGGATGGTGCCGATCATCTTTGATACCCGCGAGGAAGTTCTGACCCTCGGCGACCAGGTCTATAAGGTCGGTTTTGGCGAACGGGAACTTCCGGACGGTAGTATTCTCGAGCTCGGCCCGGATCGTTATCCGTTCCGGGTCAACGGCGTCGCGGTCATCGACGAGATGCAGCCGAGCTACCATATCTACGCTCGGAGCCAACTGGGCCAAAGCGATCGCAACGCCCGGTGTGCCGGTATGAAAGCGCTCGTTCTGGACCCGGAATTCGAGAACACGTACATGCCCGGTGGCGCGCCGTTCGACGACGCCATCTTCTCGGACCCGATCATCGATTGGCGGGACACCGCTTACGGTGGTGTGCTCGCTGACACCTTGCTTTCGACCTTGAATTACGGATTTTTCGATGACGAATTCTACGACACGAACATCAGCGGTACCCGCACGACGCCGTACCAGCTACAGCTCTGCGGTCCGGACTCGATCCCTTGCCTGGATCACATGTTCCGCGCCTACACCCGCTTCGACTGGATCCGTGACGCCCGAGTTGCGGACGGAGATGTCGAATGGCCGTCGAGCGAGTACAACGATAATCGCCTGGACGACGTGTGCGGCGAGCTGGGTTTGAACTCCAGCTCAACGGGTTCGCGGGCCAACGGTGTGCCTGTGGGGTTCCTCACGCACAAGACCAAGTACAACAAGCCCAGCCAGAAGGGTGACGTGATCTGGGGCTTCGACCCCTACCGCTTCGACAACGTCGAAGTCCGCAAGGCCATCCGCTGGGTGCTCGGTGAACATTTCGGGCTGATCATGCGGCCTTAGCCGGGGTTCAGCAGGTTTGATCCGGGCCCATAGCTGCGGCCAACCGGCGCGGTCCGGCGACGATCGCGGCGGACTGATCTGTTGTCTCGTTAGACCGAAAGGTAGGCCTGCAGCATGAGTTCAGGGAATCTCAGGACTGTTCGGTGTGTGGTGTTGGCGGTGGCTGTAGGCGTCGCAGCTTCGGCGGCGGCCCAGACCTCGAACAACACGTGCCTGAACGACTCTCTGCTGCTGGTCTCTCCCGGCGCCGAGTCGCTGTCGATTACGCTTCAGGAGACAGGTCGCTTCGGCACCATCATCCGCTGGGCGGATCTCGAGGATTCCGAGAGTACCTGTGCCGCCCTGGTCGACACGGCGGGTCTCGGTTTTACCGTCAGTCTCGCGGGTGACTACGCCGATGACATCGACCGCGAACTACTGTTTTCCGCCAGCGGGAACGGCACTGTCGGTAGTACCGATGTGAACCGCTTGCTACTGCGCTGGGCCAACGCCTTCATCAGTATCAGCGGCACCGTGATCGGTGAGATCAACCTGAGCAACTCCGGTGGCCTGTGGCGAAATGATCCGGCCGTCAACGGTTTCTGGACGCAACTGAACGAGAATATACCGCGCTACTTCTCCTATACGAACGTGGTGGCGCTGGCTCAGGCCGACGCCGACGCGGGCAGTACCATGCTGTGTGCATTGACCTCCGGAGTCGACATTCGCAACGATCCCCGGGGTGTATACCGATCACAGCAAGGCGGACCGTGGGACCGCATCGCCGAGGATTTCTTCAGCGACCAGCGGCTGGTGACAGAGCTGGCCTTCGCTCCGACGAGCAGTGACCAGTTCGCCGTGGGTACCGGTAGCGACGGGCTCTTCTTGACCGACGACGGCGGGCAGACTTTTGCCCAGTGGACGCGAGAGCTGGATCCGGACGCCCCATCGTACCCGGCGGCCTTCAACGTCACCGCCATGACCTGGAATGGGGGGCGGCTGTTCGTCGTGGTCGAGGCTTTTGGCCTGTTCCGCTCCGATGACGGCGGGCAGAGTTTTACCCGTCTGGACAGCCTGTTGGTGCCGGACTATCCGGGCCAGGGAGTGATCGATCCCGATCCGGACGACGATGATCCGGATCCGGAGCCGATCAATCTCAGTTTCCCGCGGGTCAACCGGCTGGTCGTCGATTCTGATAACATCGACCACGTACTCGCGCTGGTGGACAATCACGCGATCTACCAGTCGACCGACGGCGGTCTGACCTGGCGGGACATGTACGGCGACTGGTTGGTGTACGATCCGGACTCAACCGGCGCCTGGAGACATTCGGGGCTATCGGTGTACTTCGACACTGGTGGCGCGGGCGACCAGGACGACGTCTACGTCGTAGGTACCCGGCAGAAAGGCTTGTGGCGCACAGCGAACAACGGTGTGAACTGGACGAAGGTCGCCGCCGTTATTTTGCCCGACACGGTGTCGGTGTCGGCGCCGGTCAACGGCGTGATCGAAGACCCTACGCAATCGGGTAGCGTGATCGCGGTGGCCGCGAGCCACGCGCTGTTGCACAGCCCCGACGGCGGTGTCACTTGGAACGCGGCACCGGACCAGCCCAGCAATCTGCTGGCGATGGATCTGCAAACCGCCCTCGACGGTAGCAGCAGCTATCTCTACCCCACCCGTGGCGGAGGTATCTTCGTACCTGGCACGCAGCTCCGGTTGTCCGACACCATCTTGCGCGGTTCGACCGACCTGGAATTGCGCGAGCTGGATCTAGGACTATGGTTGACCATCAGTGCGGGTAGTTTCGCCGAGGACGACGCTTTTCAGCTGAAGTGCCAGGATTTCCAGGGTTGGCTCCTGTGGCGTTCTCTGGGTGGCGACGTCGATGACATGCAGCTTCTCGGCAAGTTCGACAAGACCAACCCGGAGACCTGCATCCAAGGCTACTGCGGGGACGATAACTGGACCATTGAGCCGAACTGTTTCAGCGAGCGCCGCGC